>CAVHEY010000006.1:9564-19934 GCA_963635155.1 Bacteroides stercoris | reverse complement strand
TCTCTCATAAGAATTTCGTCCTCTGCGTTTTGCGGCTCCTTTCGCTTTCTTTCGTCTTTGCTCGTTTTCTTTTTAACAAAAGCCGGTTTGCACCGGCTCGTTTTTTCTAAAGGACTAAAGGAACGAAGGGATTTCAAATCTTGAGGTTCCCTTTTCCTCTCCCTCTTTTTTGAGGATATCCTGTAGGGTCACCTCTGTACCCTCGAGTCCCTCAACCTTTCCGAAGATATCAAAATCGCTTGCCGGCTCTCCGGTGAGACCGGTTGTTGCTTTGCCCTTGCTGTCTCTTTCGCCGTCCACCGGTTCCGAATGTTTAACCGGGAATTCCAGTCCCTCTGCAAAGCCCGTGGCGATGACGGTGATTGCGACTTCGTTTTCCATCGCCTCGTCCACCGCCGCGCCGAAGATGAGGATACAGTCTCTGTCCGCCTTTTCCTCAACCAGACTGGCGATTTCGCTTACTTCTAACATGCCCAAATCGTATCCGCCGGCTACATAAAGCAGGATTGCCTTTGCGCCGCTGATGGTGGTTTCAAGAAGCGGGCTTTCGATGGCAGATTTTACTGCCTCCTGGGCTCTGTTTTCTCCGGAGCCGCGGCCCACGCCCATGTGGGCAATGCCCCTGTCGGTCATTACGGACTTCACGTCGGCAAAGTCCACGTTGATAAGGGCGTAATCGGAAATGAGATCCGAAATGCCCTGTACACCTTGTTTCAGTACATTGTCAGCCATTTCGAATGCCTGTACCATGGTGGTGTTTCTCTGGCTGTTATCGATGAGTTTATCGTTTGGAACGATGACTAAGGAATCCACATATTTTCTGAGGAAGTTAACGCCAAGCTCCGCCTGTCTTCTTCTCTTTGCGCCTTCGAACGTAAAGGGCTTTGTTACAACTCCCACCGTAAGGATTCCCATGTCCTTTGCGGCTTTGGCGATAATCGGCGCGGCTCCCGTTCCGGTACCGCCGCCCATGCCTGCGGTAATGAATACCATGTCGGCTCCGTCAAGATGAGCCGTTATCTCGTCGAGCGTCTCTTCTGCGGCTTTTTGCCCTACCTCCGGGTTTGCGCCTGCACCCAGTCCTCTCGTCAGTTTTTCTCCTATCTGAATCTTTGTCTGTGCAAGACATCTGTTCAGTGCCTGTCTATCTGTATTAACGGCGATAAAATCCACGCCCTTAAGTTCCGCTTCTACCATGCGGTTTACGGCGTTGCAGCCGCCGCCGCCCACTCCGATGACCTTGATCACCGCAGATTTTTCCATATTTGTCTCGAACTGTAGCATTCTCCTTTGTACCTCCTCAAAGTATCCCAATCATGTCTTTTATTTTAACATATTTTTTCTTGTATTGCACTCTTTTTCATGAGTTTTTGGCTGTTTTTTTCGTGAAAATCAATCAATTTTCGGCGTAAAGGAAATATTGTCGTCGCCGCTTACCTTTATGGTGCCTCTTTCGATTTCCTCATCGAAAAGCTTCTCCGTGACGATTTGGATTTTGCCCTCCTTCACCGCCTCGGTAATATGCTCCGCGCTGCCCGTGCAGACAAGGTTGTCCAGAATGTAGGCTTTCATCGATGACTTTCCGATTTCGATTTTTTTAAAGAACATTCCCCCGGCGTCCGCTTCCCGCAGAAGCTCCAGCGCCTGCCGAAAGAGGACTTTTTCCTCCACCTCGATCACTTCTCCCATTTCCAGCTTGCTTATGGTCAGCCCGCTGAGAACGGTGACTTTCGGGTCTACCTCCGTCTTCCGCAGAACGGTCCCGTCCGGAGCGATTACCACATATTTTTCGCCGTATACGATGGCTCCGATCTGCTTGCGTTCGCTGAGGGTTATGGAAATGGTGTTCGGCAGGATTCGTTTTACCGAAACCTCCGACATATAGGCGTCTTTTTCCAGCCTTGCCTTGATGTCGGAGCAGTCCGTTCCCCAAAAGATATTCCCGCCCGTTTTGCAATTCCCCATGGTGAGGATTTCTTCGTCGAGGTAGTAGCTGTTTCCCTCCACCGTAAAGTTTTCCACCGCAAAAATCGGCGAATCAAGGAACAGAAACACACCCGCCATCGCCAGAAGCCCAATCAGCAGCTTAAGAAACGGGTTCATTCTTTTTTTTCTTCTCTTTTTTCTCTGCTCGCTCCGCTGTTCACTCAGCTGTTCATTCCGTTGTTCACTCAGCTGCTCATTCAGTTGTTCAGTCGGTTGTTCACTCGATTTTTCTTTCAGCTGTTCGTTCAATGAGACCACCCAGGCTCCTTATCCCTTTATCCAAATCTTCATACCCTCTGGATATGTGTTCAATCTTGCTTATTTCGGTTCGTCCCCGGGCCATAAGTCCCGCAAGAACGAGGGCGGCGCCTCCTCGCAGGTCCAAAGCGCAGGCTTCGGCGCCCGATAAAGACGGCACACCTTTTATTATAGCATTTTTTCCGCAGATTTCAATATTTGCACCCATTTTCATCAGTTCTTTTTTGTGGGTGAATCTGCTCTCAAAAATTTCCTCCCGGATTGTGGTAAGTCCCGACGCGCAGGTCGCCAAGGTGAGAAGCTGGGGCTGGCAGTCGGTGGGAAAGCCCGGATAGGGCTCCGTAACCACAAAGCCCGGACTTTTGAGCCTTTTCGGAGCCGCAAGCTCCATGATATTGTCATAGAATCTGATTTTTGCCCCCATGCGTTCCAGTACGGAAATGACGGATCCGAGAAGCTCCGGTCTGATGTTGCGAAACGTGGCTTTTCCCCCGGTTCCCGCCACAGCCATCATGTAGGTTGCCGCCTCGATTCTGTCTTCCATGATGAAATACAGGGTGTCTTGACCATGCAGGCTTTTTCCGGCTTTGATAAAAATTGTGTCGGTTCCCGCCCCCTGAACCTGAAAGCCGCAGGTATTGAGGAAGGCTGCAAAATCAACGATTTCGGGCTCAGTAGCACAGTTTTTTATCAGGGTGTCCTCCTTGCCAGCCAAAGCCGCCATGATGAGGTTTTCCGTGGCGCCCACGCTGGGATAGGGCAGCGTGAGGGTTCCGCCCCCGCACCTTCCCTTGCATAGGACTTCTTCCCCTGAATGCTCAATCGCAAAACCCAGCTTCCGAAGTCCCTTGATATGTATATCGATGGGTCTTTTGCCGATTTTGCAGCCCCCGGGCTTGCAAATCCGAGCCTCGCCGCATCTGGTAAGCAGACTTCCCAGCAGGAAAACCGACGAACGCATTTCCTGCATCATTTCCTTTGGGATTCTGTTTTCCGAAACTCCTGCGGTGTCGATGATGATACAGGAGTCCTCCCATCTTGTGTCTGCGCCCAAAAATTGCAGGATTTTCTCCATGGCGAAAACGTCTCCGATTCTCGGGCAGTCGTAGAGGGCATAAGTCCCCGCCTTGCACACCGTTGCCGCCATAATCGGAAGCGCCGAATTTTTTGCGCCCTTGATTCGGTATTCTCCTCGCAAGGGGATTCCCCCGTCGATTCTGTATTGATCCAAAAAAATACACCTCCCAACTATACTGCTTATAGTATGTGGCAGGCGCATGGAAGGTGTATGTTCAAGTATTTTGTTTTACATTACAAGCATTTTTTAATCTCGTCGTATATGATATCCAGCGCTTTCATCGGTGCGCAGGCTCTCGCCGCCCGCCCCATTTTCTCCGCGATTTCCGGATTATTTTTCAGGTGCATGACCTCTTTTATCAGCCCCTCCGCCGTCAGGTCTTTTTCTTCCAGCAGAATTGCGCCGCCTCGGTCCGCCACCGCTTTCGCATTGTAATACTGGTGGTTTCCCGTCACATTGGGCGAGGGAATCAGTATGCTCGCCCTGCCGCAGACGGTGGTTTCCGCCACGGAAAGGGCGCCTGCCCTGCTGATAATCAAATCGCTGGCCGCAAGGTAATTTTCCATGTCGTCGATATAGTCCTTGATGAGAATATTTTCCTGAAGCAGGATTCCTCTCTGCTCCGCCTTTTCGAGAATACTGTCATAGTACCACTTTCCGGTTCCGAAGACCATTCTCACCTTTTCGTGACCGTTCAATGCCTGCATAAGCTCGAATGCCACTTCGTTTATCTTCTCGGCGCCAAGGCTTCCTCCAAAGGAAAATACCACAAAATCCTCCTGTGGGAAGCCCAGCTTTGTCCTCGCCTCTTTCTTATTCAGGCTGAAAAAGCTTTTGCGGACGGGATTGCCCGCCTCAACCATCTTCGAGGGATCCTTAAAGTACTTCGCGGCGTCGGCAAAACCCAAAAATACCTTGTTTACATACCTTTCAAGGGTTCTGTTTGCAAGCCCCGGAAAGGCGTTTTGTTCGTGGAGAAAGGTCTTTGCTCCGAAATGTTTCCCCGCAAGGATTACCGGAAAACACACATAGCCCCCGGTGCCTATCACCACATCGGGTCTGAATTTTCTCATGACCCTGCCGGCTTCCAATATGCCCTTTGTCACCCGCGCCCCGGTTTTGATCAGCTGCCACGGACTGGATTTGTCCAGCCACCTTGCGTCCACAAGTTCCATGGGATAGCCCGATTTCGGCACCACGTCCTTTTCGATGCCCTCTTCGTTTCCCACATAGAGGATTTCGGTGTCAGGCTCCATTTCTTTGAATTTGTCCGCAATGGCAAGGGCGGGATAAATGTGTCCGCCTGTGCCGCCTCCCGTTACTATTACTCGCATAAAATCTCCTAAAATCACATACATTCTTCGGTTTGCCCGNNNNTCGGTTTGCCCGGTTTTCCGCCGCCCCTAGCTATAGATTCGAAGTTTTCGATATATTGATCAAAATTCCCATCGCCGACATGAAAATCAGCAAAGCGTTTCCCCCGTAGCTTACAAAGGGCAGGATAATTCCCGTAGGTGGCATACAGGACGTTACAACGGCTATGTTGATGACAACCTGTATTCCCACCATCATGATGATCCCCGCGGCAAGCATCATTCCCGTATAGTCCGCCGCGTTCATGGCAACGTGACAGCCCCGCCAGATCAGCAGAAGATACACCGCTATCAGGCAGAAGATGCCCACAAATCCAAGCTCTTCCCCTATGATTGCAAGGATAAAGTCGTTTTGCGCGAAGGGCAGATAAAGGTTCTTCTGCACGCTGTTGCCGATTCCAAGCCCCGTGAGTCCGCCGCTTCCCAGGGCGAGAAGGGATTGAACTACCTGGTAGCCATCCCCCAGCGCGTCCGCAAAGGGGTCGAGGAAGCTGACCAGTCTTGCTTTCCGGTAGCCGTCCGAATCCATCAGAATCAGCGCAAGCCCGGCGCAAACCGCCGAAATCCCCAAAATTCCCACATGGCGCCATTTGATACCTGCCACAAGGAGCATTCCCCCTGCAATCAGCACGATGGTAAACGCCGTGGACATATTCGGTTGTAGCATGATCAGTCCGGCATAGGCTCCGGCAACCAGCACAATAGGTACAACGCCTTTCCAAAAGTCAGCGCTCCACTTCGGGTGTCGCGAGAAGTATCCCGTGGTAAACAGAATCATTCCCACCTTTGCGATTTCTCCCGGCATGATGGTAATCGGTCCCACCTGAATCCACCTTGTGGAGCCGTTGGCGTCCACCCCCAGCGGAGTAAGTACCAGCACCAGCAAAATAAGGCACATTACCGGAGCAATGATCCAAAACCTTACCCAAAAGTGATAATCAACCTTTGCGCAAAACCACATACAAAACGTGCTTATCACAAGCCAGATAAGCTGTCTTTTCAGGAAGTAATAGGGGTTGTAATTGTTTGTGTCCGACGGATAATAGCTTGCGCTGAAAATCATGATGGTCCCGAATATGACAAGAACCGCCACGATCACCGCAATGGATAAATCTCCTGTTTTTCCGCTGTTCTGAAAGAGTTTTTTCATAGGCCCAGCCTCATTACGCACTCCTTAAAATGTTTTCCTCGCTGCTCAAAATTGTCATACATATCCCAGCTTGCACAGGCAGGGGAAAGGAGAACGGTATCTCCGGCTTCCGCCGCCTCAAAGGCGAGTTTCACGCACTCGTCCATGTCCTTTCCGTATACGAAAT
Organism: Bacteroides stercoris; assembly: GCA_963635155.1. Classification (GTDB taxonomy): domain Bacteria; phylum Bacillota; class Clostridia; order Peptostreptococcales; family Anaerovoracaceae; genus CAG-238. The sequence goes on along the minus strand of CAVHEY010000006.1, from coordinate 13,923 downwards.
CCGTAAATCCAAGCCGCTGCGCCGTCTCGGCGATGAGTTTGCCGTCCCGTCCGATGAGTACAAGCTTCTTGACCTTGCCGTCAAAATTTCTGATCAGTTCGTCAAATGCCTGACCCTTGCCGTCTCCTCCGGCAATGAGGATAATCTTTCCTTTTATTGCCCGCAGCGCGATAACCGCCGCGTCTACGTTGGTTCCCTTGGAATCGTTATAAAATTTCACACCGTTCAGTTCTCCCGCGAACTCGATTCTGTGTTCCACGCCGCCGAAGGACACCAATGTCTGTGCGATAACTTCCGGAGCGATCCCTGCAAAATAGCAGATCGCCGCCGCCGCAAGGCAGTTTTCCACATTGTGGTCGCCGATAATCTTCAAATCGTTGCGATTGCAAAGTTCTGTAATCTCGCCCTTTTCGTTTCGAATAACCAGCATTTCGCCCTTGAGATAGGCGCCGAAGTCCAGCTCTTCTTTTCGCGAGAAGGGAACAATCTTAGCCTTGCAGCCCTTTGTCAGAGCAAAGCAGGTCTTGTCGTCGTAGTTTACGACGCAGTATCCCCTTTCGTCCTGATTCTTGAAAATCGCGGCTTTCGCCTTTCCGTACGCCTCCATGGTGTGGTGCCGGTTCAGGTGGTCGGGAGTCAGGTTTAAGATCGCCGATATCGCCGGCTTAAAATATTTGGTGGTCTGGAGCTGAAAGCTGCTGGTTTCGGTTACCAGCCAGTCTTCTTCCTTTGATTCCAGCGCCTTGGAAATCACCGCAACGCCTATGTTTCCCACCACGAAGGTCTTGCGTTTTGCATTTTTAAAAATTTCTCCCACAAGGGTAGTGGTGGTGGTCTTGCCGTTGGTTCCCGTTATTGCCACAAAGGTTCCCCTTGCGATTCGATAAGCGATTTCAAGTTCCCCGATGATTTCTGCGCCCCCTTCTTCCGCTTCTCTGATAAAGGGCAGTTCCGGATTTACGCCGGGGCTTAAAATCAGCATATCAAATTTCTCTACATGCTCGGGAATCTCGTGAAAATAGCACTCCACGCCCTTTCCTTTCAGGAAAGTAAGGAGCTGACCGTCCACCGCCTCTGCTTCCTTCGCGTCCTGCACCGATACCTCCGCTCCCAGTTTCAACATCGCCTGAACCGCTGCGATTCCGGATTTCCCCATGCCTACCACGAGGACTCTCTTTCCTTTTATGTTTTCCAAATTTAAATTATTCATCATACGCCTCTTAAATATTTTTTACAACGATTGCAAGGATACAGAACAGCAAAGCCGCCGCCCAGAACATCACGACCACATTTTTTTCTTTCATGCCGCAAAGCTCAAAATGATGATGCAGCGGCGCCATCTTGAAAATTCTCTTGTGGGTCTTTTTATAATAGCTTACCTGAATGATCACCGACAGGGCTTCCAGCACATAGACCAGTCCCGCGATTGCCAGTAAAAACTCCATCTTCATCATGACAGCCCCTGCCGCCAGCATTCCTCCCAGCGCCATGGAGCCGGTATCCCCCATGAAAATCTTCGCCGGATTCTTGTTAAACATCAGGAATCCCAGACAGCCTCCCGAAAGAGCGCCGTAAACGATGGGCTCCGTAAGGAATTCCGGAAAATTGTATACCCCCAGAATCACCATGCAAAACGCCACCAGCGCCGTCACTCCGGAAGCCAGCCCGTCGAGACCGTCCGTAAGGTTCACCGCATTGCTGAAGGCGATCATAACAAAGATGATAAAAGGAATATAAAAGATTCCGAAGTCGATATATAAATCCACGAAGGGAATCCACACCGAGCTTCCCGCTACCCCTGCGAATCCGCTGTTAAAATAGGCAAATACCGCAAACGCCGCGGAAAACAGAAATTGCAGCACAATCTTCTGCTTCGGGCTTATGCCGTCGTTGTTCTTTCTGATTGCCTTTTCGTAGTCGTCAATAAAACCGATGAGTCCGAAGAGAATCATGGCGACAAGTACCGCCGCAAGGCTCACATAGTTGCAGCTTTCCTTTGCGAGTACAAGGGAAGTCGCCGCAGCCGAAAGAATCGTTGCGCCGATAATGGCGATTCCCCCCATGCTTGGGGTTCCGGTCTTTGAAAGGTGGGATTTGGGTCCCTCCTCCCGGACAAACTGCCGGAACTGCTTCTTTTCCAGAAACGGAATGAGCATCTTTGTAAAAACAGCTCCCAGGATCCACGCCAAAACAAGGGCGATCACCGGAATTAGTATGATTTTCATGATTTTGTAACTCCCATCTGTTTATTTATCTTCCAGTATTTTTTTAACGATTTCTTCCGTTTTCATGCCCCGAGACGCCTTTACCAGAACAACGTCTCCGGCTTGTAAAAATCCGTTGATTTTCGCAAGCAGCGGGGCTTTTTCTTCAAAATACAAAATTTTATCCCCGGGCATAAATTCTGCGGCTCCCTTTGCGTAGCCCTTTGCAAATTTTCCCAAAGCGATCACATAGTCGATCCCCGCCTTTCCCGCATATCTTCCCACCTCTTCGTGTGCCGCCCGGGTTTCGCTCCCCAGCTCGTACATATCCCCTATGATGGCGATTTTTCGCTTTCCTTCGGTGTTTGCAAGGGTTGCGATTGCCGACATCACGGAAGCCGGACAGGCGTTGTAGGTGTCGTCGATGACCTTTATGCCGTCTTTTTCCTTTATATTCAGCCGCTTTTCCGTAAGCCGTGCCTCGGATAGCCCCCGAATCGCCGTTTCGATGTCGATTCCCATCTCTTCCCCCGCCGCAATGGCAAGGGTTGCGTTAAAGGCGTTGTGTGCCCCCGGAAGGTTCAGGTTCACGGTATAGGATTTAGCATTGTGATCCAAGGTGTATTTTATACCCTTATCGCCGAAATCGCAAATATCCCTGACGATATATTCGTTTTGGCTGCCGCTTCCCACTGTTATCAGCTTGTATTTTCCCGCTACCTTTTCCCTGCAAAGCAGGTCGCAGTCGCTGTTTACAATCAGCGTGGAATTTTCATCAAAGCAGGAGGTCACCTCCATCTTCGCTTTGAGGATACCCTCTCTGGTTCCCAAATTTTCAATATGGGAAATCCCGATATTTGTGATCAGGGCGATATCCGGTTCCGCGATATGGGCAAGGGTCTCGATCTGCCCGAAATTATCCATTCCCATTTCCAGTACCGCCGCCTCCGTATCCGGCGCAAATTCCAGTATGCTGAGGGGAAGTCCGAACCAGTTGTTGAAGTTTTTGATATTTCTGCCTGTCTTATATTTCATGGAGGCGATGTAATACATCATATCCCGGGTGCTGGTTTTTCCCACGCTGCCTGTCACCGCCACCTTGTGTTTCATCGGCAGGGTTTTGAGGTAATATGCCGCCAAATCCTGCAAGGCTTTCGTCGTGTTTTCCACCAGAATCACCTCGGGCTGCATGCCCTCCGGCAGAAAGGCTTCTTTTGGAATTTTCTCCGGGTTTGACACGATGACCGACCGGCACCCTCGCTCAAAGACCTGAGTCAGATAATCGTGGCCGTCGTTTTTCTCTCCGATAAGAGGAAAAAACAAATCTCCCGGTTCCGCAATTCTGGAGTCGGTGCATATTTTAAACACGGAGCCGTCACCGCTTCCGTTTATCAATTTTCCCTTTACTGCCGATACCACTTCGGCAATGGTAAACTCTCTCATGATTCCTCCCAATGATCTCTGTGATGACTGCTCTGTCGTCAAAAGGTATCCTGCGGTCTGCAATAATCTGATAGGTTTCGTGACCTTTGCCGCATACCGCGATGATGTCGCCTTTTTGCGCCTGCTTGATCGCCCATTCCAGTGCCTGTCTTCTGTCCGCAATGACGACATACTCTCCCGTAGTTTCGGAAACTGCCTCTGCAATTTCCCTTATGATCTCCTCCGGCGGCTCCCCTCGCGGATTGTCCGAGGTGATCACCGTAAGGTCTGCCAGCGTTCCCGCCGCAAGCCCCATTTCGCTCCTGCGCTTATGATCCCGCTCGCCTCCGCAGCCGAACACCGCAATGAGCCTTTTCGGCTCGTACTCCCTCAGCGCTCTGAGGAGGCTTTCCAGCGCGATTCCGTTGTGGGCGTAGTCCAAGAGGACGGCGTAATTTGCGTATGTGGGGATAAGCTCTCCCCGACCTCTTATCTTTATGTCCCGAAGGGCTTCTGCCATCTTCCCATACTCGATTCCCAAAGTCCTCGCTGCGCTCATGGCCGCCATAGCGTTGTAAATATTGAATCTTCCCGGCAAGGGAAGTCTTATTTTTTCTCCGTGAAACACAAATTCGGTTCCCAATAAATCCCCGTCGCGGAAAATGCGGATATCCTTCGCCTGTTTCATGCCGTAAAAAATTTCTCTTTCCGTCTGTAAGGTTCCGGTCAAATT
>CAVHEY010000006.1:1759-9417 GCA_963635155.1 Bacteroides stercoris | reverse complement strand
CCTGTGCTCGCCCCTGCCGATGTGGTCGGGGCTCAGGTTTGTAAAGATTCCTACATCAAAGTCAATTCCAAAGGTTCTATGCTGCTTGAGCGCCTGGGAGGACACCTCCATAACCGCCGCCTTGCAGCCGGAATCCGCCATTTCTCTGAGCATTTTGTAAATCGCAAAGGACTGGGGCGTGGTGTTTTCCGCCTCTAAATAATGTCCCTCAAATCCCTGCCGGACGGTGCCGATGATGCCCGTCTTTATACCGGCGTTTTCCAGTATGGATTTCAGCATAAAGGAGGTTCCGGTTTTTCCCTTGGTTCCGGTTATGCCTGCGATCCAAAGGCTCTCGTCGGGACGTCCGAAAAAATTCTTCGAAGCGATGGCAAGGGCTTTTCTTGTATCGTCAACCCTTATCACCGTCGCGTCTCTTGGGAAAAAGCCCCCGCAGTCTTCCGCCACGAAGGTCTTTACCCCTTTTTCCGCCGCCTCTTTTATGAAGTCGTGTCCGTCCGCCTTTTCTCCCTTGATGGCGAAGAAAACCGCATTAGGACCGATTTTGTCCGAATGGTAAATCAAAGTTTCCGCTTCTTTATCCAAAGTTCCGCAGACCCTTTCAAAGTCTGCCCCCTGCAATAAAGCGTCAAGTCTCATAACTTCCCCATTCTTTATTCTTTATTTCCTATTCTTTATTCTTTCTTTTTTACTCTTTATATACATATACTACCGAATTTTTCTTGACCTTTGTTCCGGCTTTCGGATATTGGTCTACCACGGTGAAATTGTCGTCGCTCTGGGCGGATTTCGGTCTGCTGTATTTCAATTCCTTGCCACCGATGATTCCCACCGCCTCGCTGAACTCCTTGCCTACCACATTCGGTACCGTGGTGTAGCCGCTTTGAAGCGCCTTTTTCTCCGCGTCGGTGTATTCCGGAGTGACATTCAGATAGCGGAGGGTGTCCGTCAATATCTCCTTTGCAATAGGAGCTGCGACGATGGAGCCGTAGTAAGAGCCCTTCGGGCTGTCAACGATGACCAGTATGGAAACCTGCGGGTCGTCCATAGGCGCCATGCCGATAAAGGAACTGTAATAATATTTGCCGTACTTTCCGGTACCGGCGTCGATTTTGTTCGCCGTTCCCGTCTTTCCTCCTACCCGGTAGCCCGGGATTCTTGCGTTTCCGCCGCCGCCCTCGTCCACTACGTATTGCATGATGGTTCTCATTTTTTTTGCGGTTGCCGCGGAAATCACCTTGCGCACCACCGTAGGCTCATAGGACTCGACGATTTTTCCCTCGCTGTCCGTAAGCGCCTTGACGTATCGCGGCTGCAAAAGCACGCCGTCGTTTCCGATTGCGTTTACCGCGGTAAGCAGCTGGATCGGGGTCACCGAAATTCCCTGTCCGTATCCGATGGTGGCAAGCTCTACGGGTCCTACGTTTTCCAGACTCTGAACGATTGCGCTTGCTTCCCCCGGATAGTCGATTCCGGTTTTGTCCGTAATTCCGTATAAATCGAGGTATTTATATAATCTTGTTTTTCCCAAAAGTGCCGCAACCTTTGCCAGTGCCGGGTTGCAGGAGTTTCCTATTGCCTCTTGTATAGTCTGGGTTCCGTGGGCTCCGCTGGTCCAGCAGTGAAGTCTCACTCCTGCCACCGTGAAGCTTCCCGAACACTGAAAGGTGGAGCTGTCGTTGATTACTTTTTCTTCGATTGCCGAGGAGGAGGTTATCAGCTTAAAGGTGGAGCCCGGCTCGTAGGTGTCGCTTACAAGGGGATTTCTCCAAAGGCTGAAAAGATATTTATTCTTTTCCTCCGTCGTCATCTTTTCATATTTTTTTGCGTCCTTTGCGAGAGGCTCCGTGGCGTCGTTAGGGTCGTATCCCGGGGTGGTGGCGCTTGCCAAAATGTCCCCGGTCTTCGGGTCCATAACCAGACACATGATACGCTTGGCGTTGGTTTCTTCCATGCCTTTTTCCAGCGCCTTTTCCACATAGTACTGGATCGCCTCGTCGATGGTCATGACTACGTTCATTCCGTCCTGGGCCTCGTAATACTCTTCCGTACCCTTGACAAGCTCGTTGCCCTGTATGTCGGTGTTCTTTACCCATCTGCCCGAAATGCCGCTAAGGTACTGGTCGTACTGAAGTTCGATCCCCGTGCGTCCCGCGCCGTCGTCGTTAACGCTGCCCAGAACCTGGGAGGCGAAGTTTCCCAGCGGGTAATATCGCTTCGTGTCCTCGGAAAGTTCAATGCCCGAAATGCTGAGCTTTCGAAGCTCGTCGGCGGTTTCCTTATCGAGATACTTGGCAAGCTTTACCAGTGCCTGGTCCTTTGTCATGTTTTCGTAAATCGTATCGGCGTCTTTATCCACGATCTCGGCTATAGAAGCCGCAAAGCCCCTGATTTCAGCCTCCGACCTCTCCTCACCGCTCTTGAGTTTAATCTGCGAGGGTCTCGCCCACAGGGTGTAGCAGGTGGTGCTTGTGGCAAGCTCCTTTCCGTTTCTGTCGTATATGGTTCCCCGCTTTGCTTCTATGGGCGTATCCTTGGTCTGCTGGTCAATGGCCATCTGGCTCAGCTCCTCGGCGTCCACGATCTGTATCCACGCCACTCTGAACAGGAGGGCAATCAAAAGCAAGGCAATGATGGAAAAGCCTATCGCGATTCTTCTTCTGTTTTTTACCGTTACTTGTGCTCTCATGTTCCTCCTCAAACAGAAAGCCAGACCTTCTGATGGTATTAAGTTGTCTGGCTCGTTTTTTCTATGAAATTATATTATTTCTCCGGCTTATTTATTCTTTATAAGCTTTTTCTTTGATTCTGGCGACCAAATCCTCAGATGCCGAATCCCCTGCTTCCACATAAATGCACTGCTGGGATTTCGGGTATTGCATTTTCAGCTCCGTGGTAGCGTAATCTTCAATCTGTTCGATACTGTTTGCGCTTTGAATTTTGATGTCCAGCATGGAAATTTCATTTTGCAGCAAAACGTTTTCGCTCTTAATCTGGTTGATTTCGTATTTAATTTCCGTCGCCTTTGCGCTCATCCAGATGGTGGATATGACAATCGCTCCCATAAAAACAAGCAGCAAAATCGTGCGTCTTAACATCTTGTGGGTGATGAGCGCCCTACTCATCTTTGGTGCTTCCGGTTCAAGGGCGGGTCTTTGTCTCGTCCGCTTTACCCTCGGAGCGGCGGGTCTTTCTTCAGGAAGCGGATACGCCCACTGTCCCGGTTGATAGGCCTGTCCCAAGGTCGTGTACTCGAAAGCCGTATATTCAGATGTGTAAGCTCGGTTAATTGCCGCCATGGTTTTTCCTCGTCGTTCATTTACTCTTTTTCGTGTTTTGTTTCGTCATTTATTGCTTTGACCTGCTGCTTCTTCTGCGCGATCCGAAGTTTCGCGCTTCTCGCCCTGGGATTTCTTTCGATTTCCGCAGCCGAAGGCAGAATAGGTTTGTTTGCCTTTTTTTCGATGTCCCCTACCTTGCCGCAAACGCAAATAGGGAATTCCTTCGGGCAGGTGCAAGGGTTGATTCTCTTTGCGATGATTTCCTTGACGATTCTGTCCTCCAGAGAGTGAAAGGTTATGATGCAAAGGCGTCCTCCCGGAGCCAGTATATCGCAGAACTCCGATACCGCCCTTTCCAGTTGTCCCAGTTCGTCGTTGACCTCGATTCGGATTGCCTGAAAGGTTCGTTTCGCAGGGTGAGGTCCCTCCCGCCTTGCCGCCGCCGGAATCGCCGCTTTGATTATCTCCACAAGCGCTCCGGTGGTTTCGATGGGCTTTTCCTTTCTCGCCTTTACGATGAAGTCGGCAATTCGCGATGCCCATCTTTCCTCGCCGTACTTTGTGATTATTTGTCTCAGCTTGTCCTTTTCATAGCCGTTTACCACGTCATAGGCGGTAAAATCGTCGTCCTGGCTCATTCTCATGTCCAGAGGCGCGTCCTGCATATAGGAAAATCCTCTTTCGGGATTGTCCAGTTGAAAGGAAGAAACCCCCAAATCCAAAAGTGCCCCGTCTATTTTTTCGATTCCCAGTTCGTCGAGAATCTCTTTTATGTCCGAATAATTGCTTTGAACAAAGTATTTGCGGCATTTGTAGCCGGAAAGTCTCTCCTCTGCCGCCGCCAGCGCGTCTCTGTCCCTGTCGATTCCGATCAGGATCCCCTCTTCGCCGAGTCTTTCGCAGATTCCGCTGCTGTGTCCGCCGCCCCCCAAAGTGCCGTCCACATAAATCCCGTCCGGGCGTATCTTTAATCCCTCCATACATTCTTCAAAGAGAACGGAGGTGTGTCTAAATTCCATCAGAAATTATATTCCTCCAACGCTTTTGAAAAATCCACAGGGTCCATCTTGTTCTCATTGTCAGGAGCGTCCCAAATTTCCTTGCTCCAGATTTCTATCTTCGTCATCGCGCCCATGGTGACCGTTTCCTTGCCGATGCCTGCGTAAGCCTTTAGCTCCTGAGGGATCACAATTCTTCCCTGCTTGTCAAACTCGCATTCCGCGGCGTTTGCGCAAAAATGTCTGATGAACATTCTGACCTTCGGATCGGACTCCGGCAGCTTCGCGATTTTGTCCATCTGTTTCTGCCAGTCCTCGCCGGTATAAATATACAGGCACTGATCCAGTCCCTTGGTCAAAACGCATCGTTCCCCAAGACCTGCGCGCATTTTCGAAGGCACGATCATTCTGTTTTTTTCGTCTATTGAGTTGTAAACAGTTCCCATAAACATGAACGTCAGCCTCCTTTTCCCAGTATGCCGATACGGTAGTTCACACACTGCGCGATGTTATAACTAATATACACCACTTTTAAACACTTTTCAATAGAAAATGCATATTTTTTGTAACTTTTTCACCACTTTACACCCCTCCTCTCACGAAAGGTTTGTACGAAGCATATACATATAGCAAAAAAGGAAACGAGGTATCTAAATTATGGCTTGTTCGTGTCACAGAACCGGTCCTGCTTCGGCAGGCACCGCTGAAAATAAAGTTTTTCTGAATAAGATCTTTTACGAAGGCAGAGAGGATTCCTGCCCGCTGATTTTCGATTTGCAGGCAGATGAAGCAAGCTTTACGCAAAGGCTGAATCTTTGTAAAATCAATCCTTGCGGTCACGGCGAGGGGCATGATTGCAACTGCAACTGCCGCTGCGGCTGCGGGCACTGGGGCGATCTGTGCTGCGACAGCGTAAACTGCGACAGCAAATTCACCGTAACAAACAGCTGCGTTACGGTAAATTCCCTTGCGCTTTCGGAGGATTCCGAATTTACCGCGGAAGATGTGACGGTGGACGGATTTACAGTGACTTCCCTCGACTACACGGATGGCAGATATGTGGCTGACTTAAGCGGCATTATGACCGAAATCACCAAATGTCCTTATGCCCCGATTGACAGACATATTTGCGGCGGCCGGGGTACTGCCGACAGCTGCCCTGAGCCTTGCGGAAACGACGGTCACTTTATCCTGGTGGAAACCCAAGGTCCATGGCTTGCGTATATTACCATCGTCCTGGAAGGCTTTGTAACCACAGGCGGAAGAACCGCTAATTTCAAGCTGACGCTTAAATCCAAGTCCGGCGTTCCGCTTACGGTTTCCGGCAGCGACAATTTCGCCGCAAGCTGCGTCAAAATCCCATGTCAGGCTCAGAGCATTTCCCCTTACCTTGTATTTAACTTCGATGCCTGCGCCGTTCTGCTGAATCCGGAAATCACCGTAAGCGATTCTGCTTCCGGCTGTCCTGACGCCTTCAATCTTACCCTCACCGGTAATCTTGTGGTTACTCCGAATATGTTCCTGCAAGTGATCCGTCCGTCCCTCTTCGCCCTGAACGCCACCGAAGTCGGCGTCGCCTGCGATGACGTAGGGCAGTGCGACCAGTGGGATTCGGTTCAATGCGTCGCCAACCCACCGAGAGCCGCGGTGCAAAATACTGCTGCCTGTCAATGCTGCGATACCAACGGCTATCGCTTCTGAGAATCTGCTGTAACCGGCATGGCGAGGCAAACTAAAAGCCCCGGAGCATGGTCAAGAGTCTGAGGCAACGAAAACCCCGCGACCCCCGCGACCCGGGAAAAAGCCTCCGAGGCAAAAGAAAACCCCGCGATCTGCGGGGCTACATAATTTCTATCCCATATATTTTTTATTGTTCTTTCCGATACGGCTCTTGTATTTGTTCTTCCGGTGCTTGAAAATCGTGGACTTTCTCGGGTTAACGTCCCTTACCGTTTTTATTATCAGAACCGCTATCAGCATCAAAATCAAAGCTACCACCAAAACCGCGGCGATTGCGGCGATGATTTCATGAGGCTGCCATATTCCGTCAAAAACAATATTCAGTTTCTCCATCAAAAAAGCAATCATCTCTTACCCCTTGCATTTAAAAATCAGCATTTCTCTGTTTTTCTTTTGATTTTCACACTATACCACATTTTAGAAAAAAATGCAAAGTATAATCTGTTTCGTTCCATACATAATAACTGTACCGCGTCTTTTCACGCCGACGTTTCTATTCTGCGTGCAAGGGCGGCGGCTCAAATCCGCCTCTGCGGATTTTACGCATAGATTTTCCCTTTCCTTTGTGAAAGGGATACATATCCCCCTGCAATTCCTTCTTTGTGCCTGCCTATCCTTATTCCTATCTATTTTAAATAGATGTAATGGCAATTTCCGCCTCTATATTTAGTTCGCCCGACCGCTTTTCGGTTCGGAATATATATTTTTTTTCTGCGGGAACGCCGTATGTTCGCTCCTCTTCCTCCGAGACAGGGATTGCCTCCGTGGACAGGATTCTGAGCTTGTCCCCAAGAGGTGCCTCCTTGCTGTAGTGGATTCTGACAAAGCTGACCCTGTGGGTCCCCGCCGCCAGTTCCGGTATAAAGTCGCACAACACGTCGAGGTAATAGGTGTTGTTCATATGCCCGTTGTAATCAAGGTCACTGTAGGAAACCGTCTTGCTTCCTACCTCCCGCATACTTTCCGTCGTCTCTTTCGCAATCTTAAACTTTTCGCCGATAAGAAGTCTGTGCTTGCCTGTCCAGTAGTTGGAAAAATCCGCGTCGCTAACCTTCAGGATTTTGCGGCTTTCGATATCCACAAGGCTCCACTGGGTGTCGGCAATCGCCACCGTTCGTCCGTTTCTTTGCAGGGTGTAATTTCTCAGAAAGGTCGCCCGGCTGCTTTGGCAGGGCCATGAGCTTGCAATCAATTCCTCGTCAAGAAAAATTTCCTCCGAGATTGCAAGGTCCACCCGCGCCAGCATAAGGGCTTTCCCCTCCGCAAGCAGATCCGAATAGGAAGGCTTTTGCACCTCCATCTGATGACAGGCCGCCTCCTGCATAAGCTGCCAGATTCCCGAGGCTTTGCCGATTTTATTCCTGTCCACCCGGTAGGTGTCCAGCCGCGCCCTCTCCGTGTATTGTTCTTTCTTTTCCATCATTTCTTCTGTCACGCTTTTCGTCACGTCTTCCGTCACAGAAACCCCTCCGTTCTTCTATCTTTTTGCCGCGACCCATGCCCCAATTTTTTTGGTTTTCGCCGGGTCGTTTTTTGCAATTTGCCGCGCCTTGCCGCTATTTCAGGTCAAGTTCCACCGGACAATGGTCGGAGCCGATTACGTCGGTGTGAATCTTGGCGTCTTCGAGCCTGTCTTCCA
>CAVHEY010000006.1:0-1063 GCA_963635155.1 Bacteroides stercoris | reverse complement strand
TTCCAGTCCCTTTGCCGCCATCAGCGCTTCGCCCCAGTCGCTGAGTTCTTCCAGAATCGGCATCAGCCTGTCGCAAAGTTCTGTGGTTGCGTACTCAACTTTAATGGGTACTTCCATATATACCTTTCTGGTGATAAGACCCTCTGCTTCAAGCTCTTTGAGGGACGCCGCGAGGACCGTATTTGATATTTTGTCCATTTTTCTCCGCAGCTGGTTGTATCTGAGGGTGCCCTTGTTGTTCAGGGCGCATATGATCTGCATCTTCCACTTGCCGCCTATAATGGACATGGCATAGTTCAGCGGGCATTTTTCAAGGCAAGGGCAGTCGTAATGGGTGTCTATCATGCTTCCTCCCGCAGTAAGTTTTTTCTTACTTGCTCATTATTTTTTGCGTTATTGCGCGTATTTGCTAACGATACTATAATTATATCAGGTAAGAAAAAAAGAGCAAGTTCATTTTTGTGAAATTGCAAGGAGGATGTATGGATATTTACTTACAAGGACTGACTTTAGGTTTGGCTTACTGCGCGCCTATCGGACTGCAAAACCTGTTTCTCATCAATACTGCGCTGACCCAGCGGAAAAGCCGCGTGTATTTGACCGTTTTGATTATCCTGTTTTTTGACATAACCCTGGGTATGGCGTGCTTCTTCGGAGTCGGAGCGATTATGAGCGCCTCTCCGATACTGGAAATGATTATCCTGGGCATCGGCAGTCTCATTGTAATTTGGATCGGGCTGGGACTGGTTCGCGCCCGGGATACCATGGACAGTAATACGAAAGTCGATGTTCCCATTGCGAAAGTCATTACGACTGCCTGCGTGGTCACTTGGTTTAATCCCCAGGCTCTGATCGACGGCTCCATGATGCTGGGGGCGTTTAAGGCGACCCTTCCTGCCGGAACAGATTTTCTCTTTGCCGGAGGTTTCGCCAGTGCTTCTGTTATCTGGTTCACCTCCGTTGCAACCATCGTTTCGTTATTCAGCGCAAAATTTAACGACAAGGCGCTGCGCATGATCAACATTATCTGCGGCGTGGTAATCATCTTCTACGGGCTGAAACT
>CAVHEY010000005.1:0-24319 GCA_963635155.1 Bacteroides stercoris | reverse complement strand
TCGTAGTTCTGGGTGGTCAAAAGGTGGATGATCGCCCCCAGCTCCACCAGATCCCTAGGCGCTTTTACCAGCAGCAGTTCAAATTCCCCGTCGCTCATGTCCACCAGCTCCGGCTTTAGGGTCAGGATCCCGCCCACCGAAGTGGAATTGCTGATGGCGCCGAAAATATAGTCGTCCTCATATTTCATGCCGTTGACTTCAAACACCATATGCTCCGCCCGAATGGAAGCGATGCTGTTTATGCCCTCCAGCACATAGGCAAGATGTCCCAGCGCATTTTTTACGTTCTGAGGGGTGGCGTAGGACGCCTTGGTAAAGGCTCCGAAGGAAGCCACATAGGAAAAGTTTCTGCCGTTGAAATTGCCGATATCAAAGGACACCGGCTCGCCGTGGACGATGTCCCTCGCCGCCTTTACGATATTCTTCGACAGGTGCAGGCTGTTTGCAAAGTCGTTGGTGCTGCCTGCCGGAATGTAGCCGATGGGCACCCTTACGCCGCTTTGGATCACCCCGGAAACCACCTCGTTAAAGGTCCCGTCGCCGCCGATACAGACGATCAAATCCATTTTCTTCGCATAATTATGGGCGTAGATTCTCCCGTCGCCCCTTTTGGTGGTGGTAAGCACCGTGGGAATGTAATCGTTTACGGTAAAAATATTCACGATATCCGTAAGATATTTGTTCGCTTTCATCGTTCCCGAACAGGGATTGATGATGATAAGTACCTTTTTTGACATAAATTTTCCCCCTAAAAAATACTGTTCTAAGCTGATCTAAAAAATATTGATCGGTTTCCGCTTTGCCATAGCCTCCGGCGCAATGGGAATCGCCCCCTCTTTGCGGGTCGCCCACCATACCCTGTTCAGGGTCACCCCCAGGCACATCACCCAGGATACGAACCAGAACCAGAACATCAGCACCACGATGTTGGAAAAGGAACCGTAGAGGATATTGTAATTCTGGCTGTACTGCGTATATAAATTATAAAAATAGGTAACGATCAAAAAGCCCGCCGAGGCGAAAATGCTGCCGGGTACGATGTCCCGATATTTGATTTTGAAGCTGGGAAGCACGTAATAGTTATAGGAAATCATCAAAAAGTACATGGCGGTGGCAAGGGGCCATCGCAGTGCCAGCCACGCGGCTTCGGTGATTTTGCTTCCCAGAACCTTGCCGAACACCAGTTTCAGCAGCAGCGGTCCGTAAACAAGGGCGATTAGGGCAAAAGCCACGGTAAATACCGTGATGAGAATCGTCTTGATGGAACGAATCCTGTCCTTTACATAGCCCTCTCCCGTCATTTCTCCGTCCGTCAGGGTATAGTTTGTGACCCTGATCATGGCAAACTGCACCCGGGACGCCGCCCATACCGCGGTAAACGCCAGAAATACGCTGTTGATGCCCGAGGGTTTGTAATTGAGCATTCTGCGAATGGTGTCCGCTCCGGCTCCGGTTATGTTGATGTCCACCCAATTTTCTATGCTGGAAAGGGAAATCGAAAAAAATCCCAGCACCTGCGAGAGCAGGATAAAGGTCGGCAATATGGACAGGAACATAAAGAACGCCAGCTGCGCCGCAACGCCCTGATAATAGGGGTCCTGGAACTGCTGAAAGCCCAGCAGCACCATTTTTTTGACCCGGATCGCTATATTTTTATTGTGGCTCCTGAATTTTTTAATCATTCTTCGCCCTCTCCTTTAACAGTCTTTCCAGCTCCGCCAGCGCCGCCGCCCTGTGGCTGATTCGGTTTTTTTCTTCCGGCGAAAGCTGCGCAAAGGATTTGTCATATCCCTCCGGCACAAAAAGGGGGTCGTAGCCGAATCCGTTTTCCCCTGCCGCTTCCCGGAGTATCCTTCCGTGGCATTCGCCCCTTGCCACAAGGCTGCTTCCGTCGGGAAATACCATGGTAATCACCGATACGAATTTTGCCTTTCGGTCGCTGCCATCTACCTTTTCCAAGAGCTTGAGAAGTTTGCGGTTGTTTGCCTCGTCCTCCGCGTTTTCTCCGGCGAATCTTGCAGAGTAAACCCCCGGCGCGCCCCCCAGATAGTCCACCATGAGTCCGGAATCGTCCGCAAGGGTCGTGCAGCCGCACACTTTCATGATTTCATTCGCTTTTTTGAAGGAGTTTTCCTCAAAGGTTTCTCCGTCCTCTTCAACCTCGAATTTCGGAACTCCGGCGTCGTCTCTGGAAATGAGCTTCATTCCGAATTTTGAAGTGATGGCTTCGATTTCTTCGATTTTATGTTTGTTTCTGGACGCGGCGACGATTACGCCCGCATCTTGCTTCTTGATTGTCATTCTCTGTCTCTCCGTTTTGTTTTTTGCCAATGCGTACTATATTTTAACACATAATCAAAAAAAACTCAAAGAAATCCTGTGAATTTGCGTAATTTATGATATAATTACGGGATATGGAGGTAAAAAAATGAAAATTGTTAATTTAGACGCTTATACCATTCACCTTGACGACCTGGGCTGGACGGAGCTTGAGGCGCTGGGCGAGTTGACCACATACGAAAGAACCGCCCCGGAGGACGTCAGCGCTGCCATCGGCACCGAGGAGGTTGCGGTTTTCACCTCAAAGGTAAAGATCACCCGGGAGATCATGGACGCCTGCCCGAATATCAAATTCATCAACGTAACGGCGACGGGATATGACAACATCGATATCGCGGCTGCGAAAGAAAAGGGCATCGCGGTATGCAACGTTCCCGCCTATTCCACGGAATCCGTGGCACAGCACACCTTTGCGCTGATTCTGGAAATTACCAACAACGTGGGTACCTATACAAGGCTGATCCATGAGCATCGGTGGGAAAATTCCGAGGACTATGCCTTCATCGAAAAACCCCTTTTGCAGCTTTGCGGGCGCTCCCTGGGCATCGTGGGATACGGCGCAATCGGAAAACGAGTGGGGGAAATCGCCAAGGCTTTCGGCATGACGGTAAACGTTTACAGCAAGGATCCCGAGGCTGCCATACAGTCGGATATTCTCACGCTGCACTGCCCTGCGACCCCTGAAAACAAGGGCTTTGTGAACAGGGAATTCCTCTCCCGCATGAAGGACGGCGCAATCCTCATCAACACGGCAAGAGGCGCTTTGTTAAACGAGGAAGCGGTTGCGGAGGCTCTGAAATCCGGTAAACTTTCGGCGGTGGGAATCGACGTGGTAAACGGGGAGCCGCCTCGCAAGGGACACCCCTTCATCGGGCTTAAAAATCTCTACGCCACCCCGCACATCGCTTGGAGTTCGAAGGAGTCCCGGGAAGTCATCGTAAAAACCGGCGCCGCTAACTTTAAAAGCTTTTTGGAGGGCGGAAAGCTCAATCGAATCGTATAGGGAAACGAAAAATTTTGTTTACAAATCAAAAAAATGCGCATGATAAGGGTAGCTTGAAATTTAAAATAAATTTTTTTGAGGGAGAAACAAAATGGTTCAGGAAGATACGATAAAATTGCTGAGAGAATGTAACGCAGGCATAAAAATGGGCGTCAGCTCCATCGACGAGATTTTAGACGAGGTGAGGGACCGCAGGCTCGAAAAGCTCCTCGTAAGCGCAAAGGACGAGCATAAGCGGCTGGGGACGGAAACCCACAAGCTGCTGAGTAAGTACGGCGACGAGGGGAAGGAGCCGAGTCCGGTTGCCAAGAGTATGTCTTGGATAAAAACAAACGTGATGATGGCGGTGGACGCCGGGGACGGCACCATTGCAGACCTGATTACCGACGGCTGCGATATGGGGGTCAAATCCCTGAGCCGCTATCTGAACAAGTACAAGGCTGCCGACGAAAAATCGAAGGATATCGCAAAGGAACTTATCGCCGTCGAATCTTCCCTTTCCCATTCCCTGCGAGGCTATCTTTAACGTTTAAACTTACGGAGGAAATTCATGAATATCTGTCTTTACGGCGCCAGCAGTCCCGATATTGCCGATAGCTATATCGCGGCTGTGGAGGCGCTGGGCTGTGATATGGCCCGTCGCGGTCACAGCATGGTCTACGGCGGCGGTGCCAACGGGCTGATGGGCGCTGCTGCAAGGGGAATGAAATCCATGGGCGGCAAAATCACGGGAGTCGCCCCGGAATTTTTCAATCACCCTGGCATCCTGTACGAAAACTGCGATGAATTTATCTTTACGGACACCATGGCGGAACGAAAACAGATCATGGAAGATATGGCGGAGGCCTTTCTCGTGGTTCCCGGCGGAATCGGCACCTACGAAGAATTTTTTCAGGTGCTGACGCTGAAACAGCTGAACCGCCTGAACAAGCCCATCGGAATTTTTAATGTAAACGGCTACTTCGATTCCCTGTCGGCTCTGCTGAAAAAAACAGTGAAGGAGGGGTTTATGCGGGGTGCCTGCCTGGATATCTGCGGCATTTTCCGGGAGCCCTCCGATTTGCTCACATACATAGAAGAGGAGCTGAAAGCCCCTCTCGATCTCTCCAATCTTAAATTCTACTGAGGAATCCCGAAGGATCCCAAAGGAATCCCAAAGGAATCCCGATTAAATTCCGGTTAAATCCCGAATTACCTCGCCGGCGATGATAAGCCCTGCCACAGACGGCACAAAGCTTATGCTTGCCGGCGTTCTGTTTCCGTTTTTTCGCGGTTCTTCCTCTGAATAAAGGACCTTTACGCCCCGAACGCCCCGATTTCGGAGTTCCTTTCTCACTACCTTTGCAAGAGGGCAGACCTTTGTCTTTTCGATGTCCGCGACGCGGAAAGCCGTAGGATCCAGCTTGTTTCCCGTTCCCATGGAGGAAATCACCGGCGTCCCCGCTTCTTTTGCCTTGCAGATTATCGCAATCTTTGCGGTTACATTATCCACCGCGTCCACGATGTAATCATATTTTGTAAAGTCAAATTCCGCCGATGTTTCCGGCAGGAAAAAGAGTTTCCTTGCTTCGCACCGGATTTTCGGATTGATGGACTCCATTCTCGCCTTGCAGACCTCTGCCTTTGGCAGCCCGAGAGTGTCCGTGGTGGCGATAATCTGGCGGTTGATATTTGTAATGTCAATCACGTCCTTATCCACCACATCGATCCTGCCTACGCCGGCTCTGGCAAGGGCTTCGCACACATAGCCGCCCACGCCGCCGACCCCGAACACGAGAACCCTTGCGTTTTGGAGCCTCGCAAGGGCATCATCGCCGATGAGCATTCGCGTTCTCCGGAAGCGATCCTCCGCCCCCTGCGTATTGGAATTATTCGTATGATTCATCATTTTCCTCGCTGTAATCCTCTCTTATTTTTGTCCGGAGATCGGAAAGTACGCCGTATATCACATCTGCCGAAAAGCCCTGTGCCGAAAGCCGCCTCGCCACCTTGGCATAAAATTTTTCGTCGGTAGCTTTGCCCTCTCCCAGCTGCGCCCGCGCCATTTTTGCCCCGAGCCGTTCCGCAACCCTTCGGTCCTCCTCAAATTCTCCCTCCGAGTCGTTTCTCGCCGCCTCGATCACGCCCCGTGCAAGTTCCGGAGGAATTCCCTTTTGCGCAAGTTCCCGCAGGATTCTTCCCTCCGCCTTTGACTTCTGCTTCGCGTATCGATAGTATTCCGCGCAAAATTTTGCGTCGTCAATATAGCCGAAGTTCTTTAGTTCTTCCACTGCCTCTGCGATTTCGCCGGATTCGTACCCGGCGCCTTCCAGTAAATCCCGTATTTCTTTTTCCGTCCGCATTCTGCCCGCAAGTTTGCCGCAGGCTGCCTCATATGCAGATTTCAATGTCGTCCTCCTCACCGCCGGTGCAGTAGGCGCAGATAATATCGTCGGCGATCGGCAGGTCTTTGAGGAAACCGTCCCATACGGAGTCCATGAGTCTGCCATCGGTGTCCACAAATGCGGGTTTTTCACCGTAAAAGCCGTCTCCGATATATTTTCCGAAAGCCTCCCGTCTCACCCAAAGCCTGAAAAATCCGGAAATTCCGTACCTGCGTATATAGCTTTGCTCGTCGGGGTTAAAATATCTCCGGCTGATCTGCTCGTACTTGCAGTCCTTTACAACCTGTAGGTCGATTCCGCATTCCGCCTCGCCTACGATGCAGATCCACATTTTTTCGCTGTGTGAAACGTTGCAATAAACGTCTTTTTCGGTTCCGTAGATATAGGGCTTGCCCTTTTCCGTGCGGACAAGCTTCATGCCCTCGCAGCCGATTTTGTGGGAGTCGCAGTAGGCGCTCACCGCATCGAGAATCAACCTTTCTCTGAATTCCGGCGAAGCCAGTTCCCCCTCGTAGATGTAAATTCCGTATTTCATTTGTCTCACCCCTCATTCTTAAAAAAACAGAACGCCCTATGGGCGCCCCTTTTACAGCTGTTGTTCTTTTTCTTTTAACCTTGCCAGCACTCTCTTGTATCCGTCCGCGCCGTAAACAAGGCACTTGTTGATTCTGCTGATCGTCGCCGTCGACGCGCTGGTTATGTTTTCTATTTCGTTGTAAGTCTTTTTCTCGGAGAGCAGTTTGGCAACCTGCAATCTCTGCGCGATCGCATGGAGTTCGTTTATTGTGCAAATGTCCTCGAAAAAGCGATAGCAGTCCTCGCTGTCCCTCAGCGTAAGCACCGCTTCGAACAGTTCGTCGATGTCTTCTCTTTTGAATTTTGATTCGTATGCCATGATAACTACCCTCCCTCGTCGATAGAATTATAACACCAAAAAAATCAATAGTCAAACCAAAATTTAAACGCTGCAGCCCTTGTAATCGAAAGATAGATGTGTTATACTTTGAGCAAGAGAGAAGCCAGACGGCTGACCTTTCGCGGTTATTTAAAAAAATCCGCTAGTTTCCAGCTTGGGCGGATTTTTTTATTGACACGGTGATCGTTAATCCTCTTGCTCGTTCCTATCATAGCACATCGAAGGCTTAAAAACAAGCGTTCTTTTTTTATAGTTTCAGGTCCTCGTCCATAATTTCCCCTTCGGCGACGATATTCGTGGGACCCGTGAGAAAAATCTCCGCAATTTTGCGGGTTTTCGGGTCGATATGCAAGGTTATGAAAAGCTCGCCTCCCGGAACATGAACTCTGGTGTTTTCTCCGCTCACAAGCCCCCTTCGGGTCAATGCCGCAACCACCGAGCCTGTGCCTGTCCCGCAGGCAAGGGTGAAATCTTCCACGCCCCGCTCGTATGTCAGCTCCTCCACCTCGTTTTCGCCGATTACGCGGCAAAAATTCACGTTTGCCCCCTTGGGAAAGGCTTCGTTTTCCCGGAGCTTTCTGCCAAGGTCCCGCAGCGCCTCCCCGGTCATCTCGCAATTTCCCTCCAGCCTAACAACGGCATGGGGAAGTCCCGGATTACCCAGCTCGATGTAGTCGCAGCTGATCTGTTTTCCGTCTATCTCAACCCTAAGATTCTGCACGAATTTCGTAATTTCATTCAGGCGAACCTCATACATTCTCTTGCTTTTGCGGCGTCCGATTACCAAGCCCGCCGTGGTTTCCACCCGCTGAATCTCTCCTGCCAAGCCCTTTTCGTATCCGTATCTTGCTATGCAGCGGGCGCCGTTTCCGCACATTTCTCCGAGGCTGCCGTCCGCATTATAAAAATACATCTGATAGTCCCCGCCCTTTTCCGCGCAATCCACGAACATCATTCCGTCCGCTCCGATGGACATTCTCCGGGTGCAAAGGGTCCTTGCAAGGGTCGAAAACTTATCCTTGGGAATTTTTTCTTCTATGTTATTGATTATGATGAAGTCGTTTCCGGCTCCCTGCATCTTCGTAAATTTCATATTTGATACCCCGATTTTGCGATTTTATTTCGCATGATTCTCATTATAAAGTTCCAGTGCGACTTCTCGGATAAACCGCTCCGTTTCCGGCACATCTGTGTGATCCGAGCAAATTACCAGTACAAAGGGCTTTTCCGCAAAAACAATCGCCCCGTCGTGGGTCACATTTTCGCTTTCTCCGGTCTTGTTGGCGATCTTCTTGCTCCTGCCGATATAGCCTGGAATCTTGTGGCGGATCTGCTGCAAAAGCAGGATTTCTTCCGCCTTTGCGGAAACTTCCTCGCAGCAAAATGCTCTGCGATAAATCTGTTCCAGCAGCATTCCGATTTCGCCCGGACAGACCTCGTTCACAAGCCCCCTTGCCTCAGCCTCGCTGTCGAAGTAGCAACGCTCAAGGCGTGTTTTTTCAAGTCCCATCTCCTTGAAGTCCTTTTCAAGCCGCGGAAGTCCCACCAGCCTGATCAGCGCGTTTGTCGCGGTGTTGTCGCTAATGGTGATCATCAGCCGGCACAGCGTCTCGATTTCGATCTCAACGTCTCCCGGAAAAGATTTCAGGGCGCCGCAGCCTCCGACCTTTTGCGAATCCATGACTTTTACCTTGTCCGTCATGGAAAACTCGCCCCTGTGGGCGAGCTGCAATACTTCCAGCAAAAGCGCCAGCTTCGGCAGGCTGGCCGCCACGAAGGAATCCTCGCTGTGATAGCCGTAGGTTTCCCCCGTCACAAGATTTTTGTAATAAAATCCAACGTGTCCTTTCAGTTCTCCAAGTCTTTTTTCAACGGCTTTTCTATCCATTTGCCTCACCTCCGCATGCGCTTTCTTCTATTTTCCGGCTATTTCAGCGATGCCGGTATCACTTGATTTTGAATCATATCGTCGTAGCTTTGGCGCTTGACGATGAGGTCCGATTTTCCGTCCTTGACCAAAACCACCGCCGGAATCGGATTGCTGTTATAGTTCGAAGCCATGGAAAATCCATAGGCTCCGGTGGAGAATATGGCAAAGAGGTCCCCTGCCTTTGCGCCTCCGGTAATCTTACAGTCCTTGATCAAAATATCTCCGGATTCGCAGCACTTGCCGCAGATGGTCACGCAGTCGTCCTTGGGCTCTGCCGCCTTGTTGGCAACTACGCCCTCGTACTCCGCCTGATAGAGCGCGGGTCTGATATTATCAGCCATGCCGCCGTCAACGGAAACATATTTGCGAATGTCCCGAATGTCCTTTACGCTGCCGATGGTGTACAGGGAAGTTCCCGCCTCCGCCACAACGCTCCTGCCCGGCTCGATTACCACCGCCGGTCTTGCCATGCCCTGTTCCTTCGCAAAGGTCTCGATTCGCTCCATCATCGGGTCGAGGAAATAGGAATAGGGCTTTCTTTCCTCGTCGATGTATACCGCTCCGAAGCCGCCGCCCAGATTGAGTTCCTTGACGTCATAGCCGAATTTCTCCTTGATTTCGCCAGCCTTATCCAGTATGATGTCCAAAGCCTGCAAAAACGGCGCGTTGTCAAAGAGCTGGGAGCCTACATGAAAATGCAGTCCCAGAAAGTTGATATGCTCCGCTTTTATCGCCGCTTCCACCTGGGGGAAGAAAACGTCGTCGTCCAGAGGGATTCCGAACTTGGAGTCCTTTTTTCCGGTAGTGATATAGTCATGGGTGCTTGCCGCAACCCCCGGCGTTACCCGAAAAAGCACGTTTGCGTTCTTGCCCTTTTGGCTGCAAATTTCCTCCAGCAGCGCCAGTTCCTGCAATCCGTCCACGATGAATCTGCCGATGCCGTAGTCCAGCGCCGCCTCGATTTCTGCGGGAAGCTTGTTGTTGCCGTTAAACTCGATGCGCTCCGCCGGAAAGCCTGCCATTATTGCCGTGTGAAGCTCGCCGCCGGATACGATATCGATGCAAAATCCCTCTTTCTCGCAGATCTTATACATCGCCGTTGTGCAAAATGCCTTCGAAGCGTAGGCTGCTCTTGTGTTTGGGTATTTGTCCAGGAAGCTGTCCCGTATTTCGTGCATTTTGTCCTCAATATCGCTTTCGCTCATGACATACAGCGGCGTACCGTATTCCTTCGCAAGCTCTACCGTGTTGCAGCCGTCCAGGTACAATATGCCGTCCTTTATTTCACTTCTCTTGTTCATAATTTTGTCCCTTATTCTTCACAGCCTGCAGGTCGGCAAAATCCGACGAGCAGGCTGCGTTAATTTCTTTTACGCCTTATCCTTCTTATCTTTCGACCTTGAAAGTAAGGGTCTTGTCCTCCGTGTTCATGGTGCATTCCGCGCCGAATGGGAGCGTGATGATCTTGTCGCCGTGACCGGACTGGAGGTTATACATAACCGGAATGTCGTACTCGGCGAGCAAATCCTTGTACAGCTCGATTACGTCGTATTCCGGCATATTTTTGTTGGTAACTTCCGTGAACTGTCCCAAAAGAACCCCCTTGCATTTGTCGAAAACGCCTGCAAGCTTCAGCTGGTACGTCCATTTTTCGATCTTTGTGATAGGCTCTTCCACTTCTTCGATGAAGACGATTTTTCCCTCGGCGTCCATCTCTGCGGGAGTTCCCACCGCCGCCGAAAGCAGGGAAAGGTTTCCGCCGATTACCGGAGCCGTCGCCTTGCCTTCCTTGAGAACCTTCATAGGCTCCTCGGCAGGGTTTCTGAATTCGTAGGTGCCTTCCGCAGTCAATGCGTCAAGAAAAGCTTTTTTCGTGTCTTCGTCGAAGGAACTTACCATATTTGACGAAACCATCGGACCGTGGAAGGTAACCAGATCGCACTTTTGGTTAAAAAGCATATGCAGACAGGTCACATCGCTGTATCCCACGAAAATCTTGGGATTCTTTTTGATCAGGTCAAAATCAAGATGCTCGATGGTGCGGGAGCCGCCGTCGCCGCCCCTTACGCAGAAGATCGCGTCAACTTCTTTGTCCGCAAACATTTTGTTGATCCAATCGGCTCTTTCCTTGCCGGTTCCTGCCATATATCCGCCGTAGTTTTTCGTCAGATTGTCCGCTTTTTTTACCTTGAAGCCCATATCCTCCAGGACTTTTACGCATTCCTTCTCACGTTCTTCGCTGATGGGCGAGCTTGGGCAGATCATGCCGACAGTCGCGCCTTTTTCCAATTTCTTTGGATAAATCATATATTTCTATCTCCTCAAAATATTTTATGCGAATTACCACATAAGGTTTACAACCGCTACTGCTGCAAGCAGGGAGCCTAAGTCGCCCAAAAGTCCTGCGGCTACGGCGTGTCTGGTGTTGGAAACGCCTACGGAACCCATGTAAACTGCGATGATGTAGAATGTGGTCTCCGTGGAGCCTTGGGCTACGGAAGCGATACGTCCGATCTGGGACTGGGTACCGTACTGAGCCAGCAGGTCAGCCAGCATACCCTCAGAGGCTCCGCCGGAGAAGGATCTCATGATTGCCTGGGGAAGAATCTCTGATGGGCAGCCGATGAGGCTTGTGATCGGATCCAAAACTGCGCAGAGCCAGTCCATAGCGCCGGAGGCACGGAACATACCGATGGCGCAAAGCATTGCGGTCAGGTAAGGGATAATCATAACTGCTGTGGAGAAGCCTTCCTTGGCTCCTTCGGTAAATACGGAATAAACCGGGACTTTCTTGCAAATCGCCCAGAAGCATACCACTGCTACAACCAGAGGAATCGCCCAGTTGGAAATTAAAGTCATTATACTTGAAAATGTCATTTACAGCACCTCCTATTCTTCTTCGGCATACTTGCAAACATAGCCTTCCGGAAGCACGATCGGGTTATCTCCCTGATAGTGTTCGTTCAGCTCCAGCGTGCCGGCAGCGATTTCTTTTTCGATAACGTTTTCCCATTTCCATCTCTTTGTCTTTTGGAAGATAATCGTGAAGGTGATGCCCACTACCGTGGATATGGTGGTGGCGATGATTACAGGAACGATGATTTCCGCAGCTCCCTCGGTCTGTACCGCGGCTCTCAGACCCAGTACCGTTACCGGGAGCAGGGTTACGGAAGTTGTACCGATGGCAAGCATCATGCACTGGGCGTTTGTCGCAATGCCCTTTGTCGGGTTCAAGGTCTGCAATTCACGCATTGCCTTAAGACCGAAAGGCGTAGCGGCGTTGCCGATACCCAGCATATTCGCTGCGATCCAAAGTGCCATAGCCGACATGGCCGGGTGATCCTTGGGAACCTCCGGGAATAACTTGGTCATAACCGGAGCGATTGCCTTTGCCAGCTTATCGCAGATACCCGCCTCCTGCATAACCTTCATAAGTCCGCAGAAGAAAGCCATGATACCGATTAAGCCCAGCGCGATATCCACTGCGGTTCCGGCAAAATCAAAAATGTTGTTCAAAACAGCTTCCATTGTGCCGGTAACTGCGCCCGCAGCAACTGCGATTACCACCAGTCCGACCCAAATATAGTTCATCATAATATCTGTCCTCCTTTTTCGTTTGATTCCAAAAATGTTTTTTATTATGACAATCCCATTAAGTGCAAGTTGTATGCCAATAAGTGCATCGCCTGTATGTATACTTCGTCCAAGGCTGATTTCTTCGCTAAAATCAAAGGTTTCACAATGTCCTTGTCCTTGCATGAAACGTCACATTTTTTTCACCGCGTTCTCACAATCCCCGCTAAGGTTCTGCAAAGAGTCCGATTTTTAGGAATCACCGTCCTGTTTTTCGGACTGTTTTTGCGCGGAATTTCGGATTTTCTTTGCACTTCCGAGTCAAATGAAGCAAACATTCGCGAAAACAACGTCTTTTTCCCTCTTTTTTTATGTTTTTCCTGCGGCATACTTTTTGCTTATTTGTATATAAGGTGATATACTGGTTATATGCATATGCAAAGGAGAATATGAATGAGAAAACTTACTTACACCTATACAAATATACCGAAACAGCTGCTTTTTTATATCTGCGCCTTTTACCTGGTACTGCGGTCGATTATGGATCTCTTGATCGTCGCCTTTCAGGTGGAGGGCTATGTGGATAAGATCAACCTGCCCCTTGAACTTCCGGTAAACGCCGCCTTTTTCGCCCTTTGGATCCTTCTGTCCATGGGGCATAAGGTTTGCTATACGGAATACGACGGCAAAAAGGCGATTTATCGCAACCGGCTTCTCCGCAGCAAAAAGGAATTTCTGTTTTGTGACGCGAAGGCGGTCTTTTTTGACAAGCGGGGGATTCGTTTTTTTGCAAATAAGGACGACGCGGCGGACAAGAGCAAGGCGATCTTCTTCCTTCCGTTTTTTCGAGACGGCAAGATAAATGCCATGGAACACAAACAGTTTTTTGATATGATGAAAGAACGTGAAAGCATCGTCGGAAACCCCGATGATTTCGTGGTTTACCGCTCCTACAAGGAGGTTCCCGGTTACGCCCGCAAATGGAAATACGTCGCCTTCGCCTACGCCTGTCTCGATGTGCTGCTGGCGCTGAACTGTGCGACGCCCCTTGCGATCATTCTCGGACTTATCGCGAGCTTCTCTTCTTGATATCCTCCACGGCAGGCTTTACCGCCTCCGCGAGGGTGTCGAAGGCGTCTGCCTTTCCATCTACGACTTGTTGCGCCTTATCCTTGATTTTTTGGCGTTTTTCGTAATCCTCCTTGCTCTTTTTCATCAAATTATCCAGCATGGAATTTTTGTTGCGGATAATATATATGAACGAGGCGATGATGATTAAGATTCCCACGACGATTTTCAGTTTATCCATTTTGTCTCCTTTCCATTTTCGGCGGCATTTTTCGTCCGCATTTTTCGGCACGCTTTTTGCAATGTTTTTATGGAAATCACAGCTTGACAATTTTGGCTGTGGTAGATATGATATCAACTACGAATATAGCGTAAAATTCACATAAAGTCAAGGGAGGCTGGTTCTATGAAAATATCTTACGACAAAATTTCGGCACTGGTGGAGGCGACCGCTCCGAAAAGTATTGAGATCCGGCGGCGTATTCACCAAAATCCGGAGCTTGGGCTGGCGGAGGAGGAAACATCGGCGCTGATTCGTTCGGAGCTTGAAAGGCTTGAGATTCCTTACACTGCGGAAATCGCAGGGCACGGCGTAAAGGGCGTTATCGCGGAAAATGCCGGCGAAAAAGCCGTTGCCATTCGCGCCGATATGGACGCGCTGCCCATCGAAGAAAAGACGGACCTGCCGTTTAAATCAAAGAAGGCGGGCGTTATGCACGCCTGCGGTCACGATATTCACACTTCCATCTTGCTGGGAACCGCGTCTATCCTCAAATCCCTCGAAGACCGGCTGCCTCAGCCTGCGGTTTTGCTCTTTGAGCCTGCCGAGGAAACCCGGGGCGGCGCAAAATATATGATCGACGAGGGCTGTCTTGAAAATCCCCATGTGGATTCTGTCATAGGGCTGCATATCGAGCCTTCCGTAGATGTGGGCAAAATCGAGTTCATGCCGGGCTGCATGAACGCAGCTTCCACCATGTTTACCGTCACCGTAAAAGGCAAATCCTGCCATGGGGCAAGTCCCTTTCTCGGCATCGACCCGCTGCTTCCCGCCTGTGCCATGGTAAGCTCCCTGCAAAGCATCATCACCCGCCATATTCACCCGGTGGACGCCGCCCTCATAACCGTGGGCAAATTCCACAGCGGTACGGCGGGCAACGTAATCCCCGATGAAACGGTTTTTTCCGGTATCATTCGGGTTCTTGACATGGAAAACCGCCGGCTCATCAAGAAACTCCTTGCCGAGTTATGTGAAAACACCGCGAAAGCCTACGGCGCAAGCTGTGTCGTTGTATTCGAGGACAGCTATCCGACCCTTATCAATGATCAGGAACTTCTGGATATGGTTTCTGCGGTTTGCATGGATAAATTCGGCAAAGAAAATATCATCATCAATCCGAAATCCAGCCTCGGCGCAGACGACTTTGCGTATTTTTGTCACGCAGGGAAAGGGCTATACTTTGACATCGGCTGCCACACGCCGGGAACGGAAATGCAAGCCTTACATTCGGCGGTTTTGAACCCTGACGAGGGCTGCATACGGGCGGGGCTTTTGGCTGAAACCCTTGGGGTACTCAGAATCATGGGGGTGGAAATCCAATGACGCAGAAAGAAATCCTCGGGAACACAAAAAAGCAAGAAGTTCTCCGAGATACCATCGTGGAAATAGACCTTTCCAAGCTGGCAAAGAATATAGGCTTGATCCGGGAAATGGTGGGGAAAGATACGGCCATCACCGCCGTGGTAAAGGCAAACGCTTACGGTCACGGTGCTGTAGGCGTCGCAAAGACGCTGATGGAAAGCGGCGCGGACTATCTTGCGGTGGCGACCCTTTCGGAAGCGGTGGAGCTCAAGAAGGTTTACCCCGAATACCCTGTTTTCATCATGGGGCATACGCCGGACAAATATCTTTCGCATATCGTGGATTATGATATAACGGCTACGATTTTCAGCACAGAGCAGGCGCAGATTTTAAGCGACTTGGCA
The DNA here is from genome assembly GCA_963635155.1 of Bacteroides stercoris. Taxonomy (GTDB): domain Bacteria; phylum Bacillota; class Clostridia; order Peptostreptococcales; family Anaerovoracaceae; genus CAG-238. The sequence continues at coordinate 9,119 of CAVHEY010000005.1, read as the reverse complement.
GGAAAAGCCGAAAAAAAAGCCAAGGTTCACATCAAGCTGGACACCGGGTTTCACCGTCTGGGACTTGACGCAGCGGATACCGAAGGAACCCTTGCGGTGATCCGCCGTATCGCGGCGCTTCCAAACATCGAAGCCGAGGGACTTTTTTCCCACCTTGCCCTTGTTAACGACGAGGAAAACGCGAAGCAATATGCCCTTTTTTCGGAAATTGCCGACAGGCTCAAAGCCGAGGGAATCTTCTTTCGCTACTATCACCTGGCAGACAGCATCGCTGCGGTGGACGATCCGGAGTTTCGCCTGAATATGGTGCGGGTCGGCGCGCTGATTTACGGTATGCGGGGCTTCCACAAGGGCTTTGTACCCGTTGAACAGGTTTTGCGCTTTCGGACGGCGGTTTCCCAGCTGCATCATATCCGCAAGGGCGAGGGAGTCAGCTACGACTATCTTTGGAAGGCTCCAAGAGATTCCGTCATTGCGACGCTGCCCTTTGGCTATGCGGACGGCTATCCTCGCAATCTCAGGGACAAGGGCTATGTGACGATTCGCGGCGTAAAATGCCCGCTGGTGGGGGTTCTTTGCATGGATCAGGTCATGGCTGACGTTACCGATGTTCCGGATATCCGTGAGGGAGACCCTGCGATAATCTACGGCGACGGGGAAAACGAGATGACCGTTCAAGAAGCCGCTACCCTTGCGGGGACCAACAAAAACGACATTCTTGCCCGCATATCCCTTCGCCCGGTGAGAGTATACAAGAAATGATTTTTTACAGCTACACATCAAAAAGCGCCCCAACGTCGAGGCGCCTTTTCTATTTTTCCGCTAAATTGTATTTTTTGAGTTTTTCGTAAAAAACGCTCTTGGAAAGGCCCAGCTCCTCCATGGCGTTCTTCCGATTGTGCTTATTGCTCGCAAGGCTTTCGGCAATGATGCGGCATTCCTCTTTTTCGAGTTTTTCCTTGAGGGTAAGAGGCTGCTTTTGCTCCTCGTCGATCAGAATATGCTCCGAGTAAATCAGCGGCGAATCGCAGATGGTAACCGCCCGTTCCATTACATTTTCCAGCTCCCGCACGTTCCCCGGCCAGCTGTAGTTCATCATTTTTTGCAGTGCCTCCTCCGAAAGCAGCATACGCCTTGTGTGGTATCGCTTGCAAATCTCCTCCAGCACGGAATTGATCAGTATGTAAAGGTCTCCCTTGCGCTGTCGCAGCGGCGGTATGCAGATGGGAAAAACATTGATTCGGTAGTAAAGATCCTGCCGAAAGTTTCCTTTTCGTACCTCTTCTTCCAGATTGCAGTTTGTGGCGGTAATCACCCGCACGTCCACATCTATGGGCTTCGAGGATCCCACCCGGTAAATTCGCTTGCTCTGCAAAACGTGGAGAAGCTTTACCTGTATGCCGAGAGGGATTTCGCCGATTTCGTCGAGGAATATGGTTCCGCCGTTGGCTTCTTCGAAAAAGCCCGCCCTGCCGCCGACAGCGGCTCCCGTGAAAGCGCCGGCTGCGTAGCCGAAAAGTTCGCTTTCGAACAGACTCGGAGCGATGGCGTTACAGTTTACTTCCACGAAAGGGGCGTCTTTTTTGCCCATATTGTGGATTTCTCTTGCCAGCCGGGATTTTCCCGTGCCGCTTTCTCCGGTGATAATCACGTTGAAATTTGTCTGGGAAGCCTTATACGCCAGCCTTTTCACCTCGCCCATAGCCGGATCTTCGCCGATGAAGTCCTGCATCACCTTGCCGCTGTAATCGAAAATCTGCGCGTTATGGCTGATTTTCAGCTTTTGACGCTGCTCCAGCAGCTGCACGATGGCGTCCCTGTCCCGTCGCACGTCTTCCAGCAGAGAAGCGTCCTGCAAGATCAGGTAAACGCCGTCCTGCGCCCCGCCTTTTTTTATCCTTGTAAGCACGCAAAAGATCGGCCGCTTATGAATTTCATAAATGCCCTTTTCCGTGCAGCCGTCCGCCTCGTCAAACATCTTTGCAATCGCCGCCAAAATCTCGTCTCCGTAAATGATGCTCCTTAATTCCATTCCCACCGTAGGCATAAGCGCCCCGGTAGTCTCGTCGTCAATCTTCGGCAGATAGCTTTTGCCTGAAAGCAGCCGCCCGATTTCCTCTCCCCGGTAGCCGTAGCCCCGTGCCTGAAAGAATTTGACCTTGCCGGTGCCTCCGTCGATGACCACCATATGACCCACCGACTCGAAGTACACCATGGAATATGCGTCGCCGTTCACGATGATTTCCATGCTGCTTCCGGCAAAATCAATGCGGCTGGTAATTTCAAAGCCCAGATAGTTCGTGGCAAGTTCAAAGCTTCCGTTGGGATTGTAGTCCTTGGTATATTTGTATTGCGGTTTTATTTTGCGATTTTTATAAACGCCGATTGCCACCAGCGCGTCGCCTTTTTTGATGTTCTTATCAGAAATGCCGATGGTCTCAAGTTCCTCGGCGGAAAGCTCGTCGTCGTTCCCCAGCTCGTTGTCGGCGATAATCACGATATCGCCCTCTTCAATGGCGCCGCCCAGGTGCTTTTGCTCGTTGTCAAGGAGAATGCCGGTGATTTTCTTGGCACATCGGCTATAGGAGCCGATTTTACGCTCCTCGTTGATAAAAATAAGCCCCTTGTATTCCGTTTCCAGAATATCTTCAATCATCTGCATCGGGTTACTCATTTCAACCTCTCCTTTCACTGCCTGCCGCCGGCAATCCACGAAACCATGAACTGTAAACGTTTTGCCCCCTGCCATATCTGACAGTCAAGAGAACCGGCGATCGCCGCCGCAGATCTGTCCCCGTCAAGAATTTCGGCGTAGTCCTTCGCGTTTCCGAAAAGCACGCAGGTAACGCATTTGCCCCCTTGGGAAAGCTTAAAGCGAACGTGCTGCCCCTGCTCGCCCATATATCTCACATCGGAGATTTCCACGTTTCTTACGCAAAAGAGCGGCTTCGGGTTTTGGTTGCCGAAGGGCGCCAGCTTAGCTATCGCCTCCGCAAGTTCCACGCTCATATCTTCAATCCTTATTTCGAGATCAAAAGGACGTTTTTTCTCAAAGATTCCGGGATTTTGCCCTTTCAGCTCTGCCATATCCGCCAGCAGCCCCGATTTCAGCCCGTCAAAATGCTCCGCGCCCATGAGAAATCCGCAGGCGCCTGCGTGTCCGCCGAATTTTTCAAAATACCCTTCGTGTTTTTTCAGCAAATCGTAGAGGTTCACACCCTCGATGCTTCTGCCCGTCCCCTTTAGATACTGTTTTTCGCAGCCCGAGGGCGTCAAAATCACCGTGGGCCGGTTATATCGTTCCTTTATCTTGCCCGCCACGATGCCCGTAATTCCCTCGTGGGCGTTTTCCAGTCGCAAAACGAGGAAATCTTCCGCCTGCGTAATATTTTCCGTACAGAGGTCAAAGGTCTCCTGCTGAAGCCGCTTCCGTTCCCGATTTTTGCAGAGGAGATCCGCCACAATTCTGTCCGCCTCAGGGCTTCCCTCAGGCGCAAGAAGAAGTTTTACCGCCTGCGATGCGTCTTCCATTCTTCCGGAAGCGTTGAGATGAGGGGCAATCACAAAGCCGATGTTTTCTGCCGTAATTTCACCCAGTTTCAGCCCCGCTCCCTCAGCCAATTTTCGCAAGCCGTATCGATGCCCCGTGTTCAGCACCTGTAATCCATATTTTACCATAGTCCTGTTTTCGTCCAGCATGGGCATGATGTCGCCGATCGTGCCGATTGCAACCAGGTCAAGGGCTTCTGAAAGAACGGATTTTGGCAGGTTCGCCCGTTTTTGGATCATCTGCGCCAGCTTGAACGCAACGCCGCAGCCGGAAAGCCCCTTAAAAGGGTACTTATCGCCGGCGCGTTTCGGATTTATCACAAGGCAGTCCGCCATTTCGTCGGTGATGGTGTGGTGGTCGGTAACCAGGACCTTCATGCCCAGACTCTTGGCATATTCCACCTCCGCCGGAGATACGCTGCCGCAGTCAACGGTGATCATCAGGTCAACGCCCTTGTCCGCAATCTGCTTCACCGCCTCCATGTTCAGCCCATAGCCCTCTTCAAATCTGGAGGGTATGTAATAGTCAAGGTTTTCCGCAGGGGTGAGCTTTCCGAGAATGCCGAGCATGAGGGTGGTAGCCGTGATTCCGTCCGCATCGTAGTCTCCAAAGACGCAGATCTTTGCGCCTTCGGCGATTTCGGACAATATTAAATCCACCCCCGCCTGCGCATCGGCAAGCAGAGATGGGTCGTAGGTTTGTTTGGGCTTGTCCGAGAGAAATTCGGTGATTTCCTCCTCGGTAACAACGCCGCGATTCTGCAATAATTCTTTTATTATCTGGTAATTTGTCATTTATGTACTTCCACTCCGTTTATTTAAAGTAGGACATTGGATTTACATATTCGCCGTTCTTACGAACCTCAAAGTGCAGATGAGGTCCCGTTGAACGTCCCGTAGAGCCGACTTTGGCGATAACCTGTCCGCGGGTTACGGTTTCGCCCTTGCTTACGCAAAGAGCCGACGCGTGTCCGTAAAGGGTTACGATTCCGCCGCCGTGGTCGATCATCACGCAGTTGCCGTAGCCGCCGTATACCTGCGACATGATCACTGTGCCGGAAGCTGCCGCCAAAATATCCTTGCCGCTGGAGCAGCCGATGTCAACGCCCGTATGATAAATCCACGTCTTCAAAATCGGATGAAGCCGGTTTCCGAAGGAGCTTGTGATATAGGTACTTGCAGGACACGGCCAGGTAAACTCGCCTCCTACGTACTTGCTGCTGGTATCGATCATGCTGAGAATCTCGGAGGTCAGCCTGTCCGCCTCGGCTTTCAGCGCGTCTTCTTCTTTTTTCAGCGCTTTTTTCTTTTCCGTAAGTTCCGCCTGCTCCACCGCAAGTTCTTCTTTTTGGGTGGCAAGCGATGCACGTTTTTGTTTCAGCTCTTTCTTTACCGCCTGAAGTGCCTCGTGTTCTTTTTCAAGGGTTTCCAGAACGTCCATATCGTTCTTGTAAATCTTCTGTATGATTTCAAGATTCGATACAAACTCCGAAATGCTGCCGGAACCCAGAAGCACGTCGATGAACCCCAGGGAACCGTTCTTATACATGACCTTGAGACGAGCGTTGAGATTCGTTTCCTGTTTCTGCATCTCCTTCTCTTTTGCCTTGATCTTTTTCTCGGTGTCGGCGATTTCCTCCGCCGATTTGTTGATTTGGGAGGTAAGGGCGTCAACCTTCGCCTGAACGTCTTTTACCTCCTGTTCGATCTGCGTCATCTCTTTGCTGAGTTCGTCCTGCTCCTGTTTTACGTCGCTCAGGTCTTTTCTCAGCTCGCTTTCCGTTGCCGCAAAGGCAAAGCCCGAAAAGCAGAATACCGTCGTAAGAACCGCGCACATCACCAGCGCGATTCCTTTTCTCCCCAATGTTTTCATGCTTACCCCTTTTCTATGTATCTAAGAACTTACGCATCGAAACGATGCTTCCGCAGGCGCCGATGCTCATACCAAGCGCAAGGAATATGATGAGCATATTGCCGGTCAGGTACTCCGTGGAAATCAGCGGCATGGAAACAATGGCAAGAACCTGCGGTCCGATGGCGGCGATCAGTTCTTTGTATATCAGTGCGATCAGCCCTGTGGAAAGCAGGGCCGCGAGCATTCCGATGATGATTCCCTCCGCAAGAAACGGGCCTCGGATAAACCAGTTTGTGGCTCCCACGTATTTCATGATGCGGATCTCTTTGGCTCTGGCAAACACCGTCAGCTTAACCGTGTTGGAAACTACAACCACCGAAACCACCACCAGGAACGCCATGATGATCAGCGCGCCGATCTGCAAAAAGTTCGTGATCTTCGTAAGCTTTTCAACGGTCTCCTGGTAATACTGGACGTCCTCTATGCCGTCGAGGGTTCCCGCGTACGCCGCAACTTCTCCCGCATTATCCAGGGATTCCACGTTTATCAAAATCGAAGCCGGCAGCGGATTTTTTCCCAGAGAATCCAGCAAATATCCGCTTTCGCCCCATCTTTCTTTCAAAACCTCCAGTGCTTCGTCTTTGCTCCTGTACTGCACGTCCGTAACCCCCTCGTGGGCGCTGATTTGCGCCATAAGGGCCTCCGCCTCCGTTTTATCCGTATCGTCAAGGAGAAAGACCTCGATCTGGTCGTAATCCTGCTTAACAACCTCCGTAAACATATTGATATTCACCGTGATTACGAAAAACATACCCAAAATCAGCAGCATCGCCAAGATCGAAAAAATCGACGCCAGACTCATGCCCCTGTTTCTGAAAATCTGAAGGAAACCTTGTTTTATGTTGTATACAAAACTATTCAGCAAAATATGAATCCTCCTTATATCCGTATTGACCTTCCTCGTCCCTGACAATCCTGCCGCTTTCGATTGCGATGACCCGTTTCTGCATACGGTCTACGATGTCCTTGGCGTGGGTGACCATAACGATGGTGGTGCCCCGCAGGTTGATTTGTTCAAGCAAATCCATGATTTCCCATGCGGTGCTTGGGTCGAGGTTTCCCGTAGGCTCGTCCGCGATCAAAACAATCGGATTGTTGACGATGGCTCTGGCGATGGCGACTCTCTGCTGCTCTCCTGCGGAAAGCTCGTCCGGATACTTGTGGGCTTTGTCGCTGATTCCCACAAGGCTCAAAATCTGCGGAACCTGCTTTCTTATCTGCCGCGGAGTCTTGTGCAAAACCTCCATGGCGAATGCCACATTTTCAAAAACCGTTTTTCTGGGCAGCAGCCGAAAGTCCTGGAACACCGTCCCCACTTTGCGCCTGAAAAGCGGGATTTCGCGGTTTGAAAGGCTTGTCACCTCATATCCGCAGGCGTTAATCGTTCCCTCGTCTGCGTCTATCTCTTTGAGGATCAGCTTTATGAACGTGGATTTTCCCGCGCCGCTGGGTCCCACCAGAAAGACGAAATCGCCTTTTTTTATATTAACGCTGACATCTTCCAGTCCTATATTTGTGCGATATCTTTTCGTAACGTGATCAAATGTAATCATCTCGTCCCCTTTATCGTTTTTCTTCAACATTTATCGGTTTTTTTCTACAAACCTATACTATTATACTACATCTCGCCCCTGTTTTAAATAGGAAAATATCCGATTCACACGGATTCACACCGATTTCACAATATTGGGAGAAGCTTCCGAATTTCCAGCGCCAAAGCTTCCGTCTCCGCGGCGGCAATTTTTCTCCCGCTTTCCTCCTCCTTGCAGGGACGCAGGATTGCCTTAAAAATCGGCATATTGCCGTACTCCGCACGATAAAACTCCCTTGGGTCTATCATGGGAACCACAAAGTCGAATTTGATCTTCATGAAGCGTTCCAGTTCCCGGTGGCTCACCCTTGGATTGTCCTTGTTAAGTATCCATAGGCAAGGGGTTGGGTGGTTCATCATCGGCGAAAAGCCTTTCTTTGTCCTGATCCGGTTTTCCCGTAGCGCCCTGAGGGTTTCCTCCGCCGAAATCAAACTTGAAGGAAGCGGGTCTGCCACGCATACCACCAGATCCATTTCGTTAAGGGTGTCAAGGGCGGGGGAGTCCACAACCAAGTATCTTCCCGGTATTCTTTCGTAGGGGATTCTATTCTCCGGGGCTATCGCCGGCGAAATTCTCTCGGGCGGAGCCATTTCGCCGATTTTTTGACTGCCTGCCTGCGAAGCCGAAAGCAGCCTTTGAACCGCGGGCTTTGCTTCCGGGGCGGGTTCATAGGGATTTCGCAAAACCCAGTTCACATTTTCAAAGATATTGGTTCTGCTTCCCGCGCTCAGTCCCTGCTCCCAATTCCCGAAATAGTCTGCAAAGCTTGTCTTGCGGAAAATCTTTGCCAGCGACAGGCTATGAGCGGCAAGCCTTGGACCTTGCGCCGCTTCCACATAGCAAACGCCCTCCGCCCGTCTTCCCAGTTCGTAGGCGATACGGGAGGCGATAAACGTGGTGCCCGCTCCCGGCGAAATTCCCACAACGCCGATCTTAATTTTGGCGGCGTCTTCAAACACGCCCTGTTCCAATGGACTCCGTTCCATGGCGTCCCGGAATCCGAAACCGCTGCGGCTTATTCGCATATTTTTGTCCGTCCTTTCATAAAATGTTTTGAAATGTATAATGAAGGGAGTAATCAAATGTCTGAACATAAAGAAAACCGAATTTTCCGACTGCCCGCAAAGCCCTCCAAAAGGGCGGTGGTTTTGGCGGTCTGTATTCTATGTCTTTCGGCTATCGTCTGTTTCCTGGTATTTTCCGGTGTTGCCGGCTCGCTTCTCGGCTTTGGAACCGTCAGCTTCACGCCCCTTAGCGAAAAGGAAATTCCCCGCGCCATCGAAAAAGATGTTATCCCCGAATATCGCGAGCTTGAACGGGCTCTCGCCTGCGTGGTAGACGAAAAAATCTATATCGTCGTAACCCGTGGCGAAAAACCAACCGCAGGCTACGATGTTTCCATCGAAAAAGTGAAGCTGGAAAAAGCGGGGGACGGTTCCAATCTGGTTGTCACCGCCAAGTTCACCGACCCGCCTCAGGGCGAAACCGTATCGCGTATTGTCACATACCCTTATGTCGTCGCCGAAACCGACCTGAAAGTGCTGCCGGATACCATCGAGCTAAACGCCCGCTATGCCTGACTTCGGGGCGCATCTTCCCATGTTTACAGTTTGAGGCGGCCTTTCGGTCGCCTCTCCTTTGTCCGTTCTTTGCATAGGGTGTCTACAATCTCCGTTCCGTATTTCCCGCCGTTAAAGCTCCGCAACTTCGCTTAGGCTTAGCCCTGTGTTCTTTGCGATTATGTCAAGCGAGATGCCGGATTTCTTGAGGTTCTTTGCAATCTCGCGCTCTTTCTGCGCGGCGCCGAGTTTAATTCCGGATTTTTCGCCCTTGGAGAATCCAAGTTTGATTCCGGACTGCTCGCCTTTCGTGAAGCCGACACGTTCTCCCTCGTCGTAGCCGTCAAGTCTTGATATTTCAAGATCTTCTTCTCTTGTCAATTCTTTGAATAACATCTCCACAATCTCCGTTCCGTATTTATCCAGAAATTCCGTGAGAACTCCCTCGTCTTTGCACTGGTCGATAATCTTTACAATCACCTCATTGGTCAGTTCGGCGGTTTC
>CAVHEY010000004.1:0-26038 GCA_963635155.1 Bacteroides stercoris | reverse complement strand
CGCTCCCGTTCGTTTAGCATATATTCGAATGTCATGTATTTCTTCCTCCATTCGTTCGAATTGAGTTCAATATTATTGTAAACGAAAAATCGTCCGGTGGCAAACTGTTTTCTTTATCACGGGTATCTTGACGATTGGCGCGCATTTGTGTATAATTGCCCCATGGAAACGGAGTTTAAAGGAGAAATATAATTGACATGAAAGATTTGAAAGACAAATGCAAGATTGCCGTGGTTCAGGCGACCCCGGTAATGTTCGATAAGGACGCCTGCGTAGAGAAAGCCCTGAAGCTGATTGACGAATGCGCCAATAACGGCGCAGAGCTAATTGTATTTCCGGAGCTTTTCATTCCCGGCTATCCATACGGCATGACCTTCGGATTTCGTGTAGGTAGCCGAAGGGAAGATGGGCGCAGAGACTGGAAACTGTATTATGACAACTCCATTTTGGCAGAGGGTCCGGAGATGGAGCAGCTAATCAATAAGGCAAAAGAAAAGAAAATTTATCTTAGTATCGGCTATTCGGAACGGGACGCCGTGACGGGAACCCTTTACAATTCCAATCTGATGATTGCCCCAAATGGAGCCGCACTGAATCACAGGAAGCTTAAACCCACCGGAAGTGAGCGGGTCGTGTGGGGCGACGCAGACAGGGACTTCTTCCCGATCATGGAAACCCCGTGGGGTCCTATGGGAAATTTAATCTGCTGGGAAAGCTATATGCCCCTTGCACGGGTGGCGCTGTACCAAAAGGGGATTTCCCTCTATCTTTCACCGAATACCAACGATAACGCCGAGTGGCAGGACACGATTCGCCACATCGCCATCGAGGGGCATTGCTATTTCATAAACTGCGATATGTTCTTTACCAGAGCCGATTATCCTGAAACGGAAAGCGCTGCCGAGGAAATCGCAAAGCTGCCGGAAATCGCCTGCCGCGGCGGAAGCTGCGTCGTAGATCCTTTCGGTCATGTGATTTCCGATACGCTCTGGGACAAAGAGGGCATAATCTACGCCGAACTCGATATGCAAAAGGTTCCGGCAAGCAAGATGGAACACGATGTCTGCGGGCATTATGCCAGACCTGATGTGCTTCAGCTAAAGGTGTCGGAAAAATAATGCCGTGAAAGAGGCGAGAATGATGCAAAAATTCAAGGCAAAAAAGACAAAAAAGGATAAAATGGTTTCCGGGGCGCTGGCGTTCATTACCCTGATGGGAATTGTCAGCCTGTTCTCCGACATGACCCACGAGGGTGCCAGAAGTGTGCTGGGGGAATATTTGAATCTGACGGGAGCTTCCGCCGCTACCATCGGCTTTGTTTCGGGAATCGGGGAGCTGTGCGGCTATTCGCTGCGCCTGCTTTCGGGCTTTATCGCAGACAAGACGAAAAAATACTGGACGCTGGTTATCGCAGGCTACACCATGCAGGTTCTTGCGATTCCGGCTCTTGCACTGGTGCCGGAAAACGGCTGGATCATCGCCTGCGGACTGGTAATTGCAGAGCGAATCGGAAAGGCGATTAAAAAGCCCGCAAAGAATACCCTTGTCAGCTTCGCAGCCAGTGAAATCGGCACGGGAAAGGGCTTTGCTTATCAGGAATTTTTAGACCAGCTGGGAGCCTTTCTCGGTCCGGTCATGCTGTTTGTAATCGGCGTGATCAAGGGAACCGATAACCTGTTCGGGACCTATCGCCTATGCTTTGCGGCGTTGGGAATTCCGGCGCTGATTACGATAGCGCTGGTTGTTTTCTCGAAGATAAAATATCCGAACCCGGAAATGTTCGAAAAAGAGGAGGAACAGGCGGAGACAAAGTTCCGCTTTCAGAAGTCCTTTGGGCTTTACATGGCTGCAATCAGCCTGTTTGCTTTCGGCTTTGCGGATTTCACGCTGATAACTCTGCACGCGGCAAAAACCCATCTTTTTCCAGAAGCAACCCTAAGCCTTTTATACGCGGCGGCGATGGCGGTGGACGCCTTTGCGGCGCTTTTCTTCGGCTGGCTCTTTGACAAAATCGGTCTGAAGGCGCTGATTTACTCGACCTTATGCAGTGCAGGCTTTGCATTCTTTGTTTTCCTGGGAAATTCACGGCTCCTGATGGCTGTGGGAATTTTCCTTTGGGGAATCGGAATGGGCGCCCAAGAAAGCATTATGAAAGCCGCTACCAGTCAAATCATTCCAAGACACATGAGAAGCACCGGATTCGGAATCTTTGAGACGGGCTTTGGAATCGCCTGGTTCCTAGGCAGCTGGATTCTCGGCATTTTGTATGATATTAGCCCCCTTTATCTTGTAATCCTATCCGCGGCGGCGCAGCTTCTGGCAATTGTGTTTTATGCCCTTTGCCTTCGCCAAAACCGCATAGAGACAGAATCAAAGTAAATTGAAAGGATATCGCCTTGTCCAAAATCCTGCGGAGGGGGGCGATATTTTTTTATTTGGAGAAAAAAATACGAATGATTGGCGTGCTTCTTACTTATATCTTATATTGGGCAAACGATGAGACGTTTGCAAAGAAAATTTATTCATGAACGAAAAAGATACTTGAGTAAGGAGGATGATTCTATGGCAGAGAAGAAAAAGAAAATGGCTATGCCGGATACACTGCTTATCGTAGCGGCAGTCGTACTTCTTGTGGCAATCCTTTCGTGGATTATCCCATCGGGCAGCTATGATTACCGGGAGATGGAAATCAACGGAAGAATCAGAAACGTTGCAATCGACGGAACCTATCACACAATTGACAAATCGGAGGTTACGACAACAGGCTTCTTAGGATTCTTCAGCGCGCTCTATCGCGGCTGCGTGGAAGCGGCGGACGTTATCTTTATGATTTTATGTTGCTGCGGAACCTTTGGAGTAGTCGTTAAGACCGGAGCCTTTCATGCAGGCATCGGAACAATGCTGAAGAAGCTGGGAGGAAAAGAGATACTGCTCGTTCCAATTATTATGCTGGTATTCGGCTTCGGCGGCTCCGTGTTCGGCATGGCAAGCGAGTTCTATGGGTTCTACCCGCTGATCGTGGGACTCGGGGTTGCCCTTGGCTATGATGCCATGTTCGGCTTTGCAATCATAGCGGTGGGCGAATTCGTAGGATTTATGGGCGGTACCTTGAACCCGTACACGGTGGGAATCGCCCAGGCAATTTCCGGCGTAGAGCTTTATTCGGGAACGGGATACAGAATTGTGTGCTTCGCTGTTTTCATGACGATTTCGATTCTATACGTCATGCTTTACGGAAGAAAAATCAAAAAGAACCCCCGGCTTTCCGTCGTTTACGGAGAACACAATATCCATTCCTTCGATAGAGACGAACTCGATGAGTACGCATTTACATTAAAAGACGGATTGGTACTTTTAGACGTTGTTGTAATCCTTGTATTCCTGATGATTGGTTTGATCAACTGGGGCTGGGACTTCCCGCAGCTTTGCGGATTGTTCCTGCTCATGTCCATGATCGCAGCTTTGATTTGCAAATGGTCCCCGAATAAATGGTGCGCGGAATTCATCGACAGTGCCAAGACCGCTCTTTGGGGCTGCATTTTGACCGGCACCGCAAAGGGTATCATGGTCGTTATGCAGGACGCGCAGATTATGGATACCGTTATTTACGGGCTTGCAAATATGCTGAGAAACGCACCGAGCGCTTTGTCTGCGCAGTTCATGCTGGTTGTTCAGACCCTGATTAACTTCTTTATTCCCTCTGAAACAGGGCAGGCTTCGGCGGCAATGCCAATCATGTCTCAGCTGGCGGATATTCTTGGCGTTACAAGACAGACGGCGGTGCTGGCTTATCAGTTCGGCGGCGGCTTGACGAACATTTACTGGCCTACGGCAGATATCGTGATCATCTGCGGACTTGGCGGAATTTCCCTTCAGAAGTGGTATAAATGGTTTACGCCGTTATTCCTGATTCTGTTCGCAACCCAGGCAATCCTGCTGGCAATCGCAGTGGCAATCGGATATTAAAAGATAGCAAAATGAGAGATGGGCAGGGTTTCCCGCAAAGAAGACCTGCCCGCCTTATCAACAACCGCTAAGGAAAGGGGAAAAGAGACTATGGAGAGAAAAGGAAATTTGATTCGGCTGCCGGACTTAGATTCGGATTTTATTATCGACTTGAGATATGCTGCGGAGGATAATTTTACCGGAGTGAAAGTATATCAGTCGGGAGAATGCTGGCTGGACGAACACACCGCCAAGATACTGGTGGAAGCGAAAAATATCTTTAAAAAAGACGGATACCGCGTCAAGATTTGGGACGCCTATCGCCCGATTCGCGCCCAGAAGCGCTTTTGGGAAATCATGCCGGACGATGATTTTATCGCAAGACCTCCGGACATGGCGACGATAAAAACCTTTCGTCCGACGCACATGAACGGAATGTGCGTAGACGTTACGCTTACGGACATGGACGGCAAGGAACTGGAAATGCCGGCGCCCTTTGATACCATGACGGAGAGAGCCGCGCTTTCCTGCCCGCTGAATTCCGAGGAGGGGAGAAAGAACGGAGCATATCTGAAAAAAGTGATGGAATCCGTGGGATTTCAGGCGTATGAATGTGAATGGTGGCATTTTTACGATGTCTCTACGGAACCGGCGCCTTTCAGCGACTACGAGATTTAGAAGGAATAAAAGCGACTCGTTTTTGTAAGTTACCTTTGGGACATTTGGGTGACATTTGTGCATGACGGGCGCTTTTTTTCTTGGCTTTTGGGCAATTTTGTGATATAGTTTAATATGTATGCTTATGCATATGTGACAGGAGGTACAATCAATGAAGATGATATTGGACGGAATGGGCGGAGACCATGCGCCGGCTTCGGTTGTGGAGGGCGCGGTTCTGGCATTAAAGGAAATGGAACACGAAATTGTTCTGGTAGGGCAGGAAGAATTACTCAAAGAGGAATTAAAAAAATATAAATATGACGAAAAGAGAATCAGCATCGTTGACGCAAGAGAGGTTATCACAAACGACGAAGCCCCGGTGCGGGCGGTGCGTTCAAAAAAAGATTCCTCCATCGTGAAAGGAATCAATCTGGTGAAGTCCGGCGAGGGGGACATCTTTATTTCGGCAGGAAGCACGGGAGCCCTTCTCTCCGGCGGACTGTTCATACTGGGCAGAATCCAGGGAATCGACAGACCCGCCCTTGCCTCGATCTATCCCATCATAGGCGGCAGAGCCTCTCTCTTGGTGGATGCGGGAGCAAACGCGGAGTGCAAGCCGAATAATTTATTAGAATTTGGAATCATGGGAAATATCTACATGGAAAAGGTCATCGGTCGCGAAAATCCAAAGGTGGGGCTTGTAAACATCGGAAGCGAGTCCAAGAAAGGCTCCACCCTTACGAAAGCGGCGTATGAGCTTTTGGAACAGAGCGATATGAACTTTATCGGCAACGTTGAGGCCAGAGAGGTGCCGAAGGGCGTGTGCGACGTCATCGTAACGGACGGGTTTACCGGAAATGTTATCCTTAAACTTACCGAGGGTCTGGCGTGGAACATCTTGCAGGCAATCAAGAAAAAATTCACGGAGGGCGTGAAGGCGAAGCTGGGCGCCGCTTTGCTGATCGACAAGCTGGGCGGACTGAAACAGGAATTTGACTACTCCTCCTACGGCGGCGCCCCTATTTTGGGCGTAAAAGGACCCATCGTAAAAATGCACGGTTCCTCCGGCGCAAACGCCGTAAAGAACACGATCTTGAAGGGAATCCCTTATGTTGAGGGAAACGTTGTGGGAACGATTCAAAATTCGGTTCTTGAAATCGAGGAAATAACATTGTGTGAATAAAAGATTTTAAAGGATTATGGAATGAAAAATATCGGTGAATTAGAAAAGAAAATCGGATACAATTTCCAAAACAAAAGTCTTATGGAAAGGGCGCTTACCCACAGCTCCTTTAATCGCGAAAAAAACACGAGGCACAAGGACAACGAGCGTCTGGAATTTTTGGGAGACGCATTTTTGGACGCGATAATCGGAGCAGAGCTTTACCTCAGAATGGACGGCGTTACCGAAGGAACTCTCACCAAGACAAGGGCGCTGATCGTTTGCGAAAAGGCGCTGGCGCAGATCGCAAGAAAACTGAACCTCGGAACCTACCTGCTCATGGGACACGGAGAGGCGTCCACCGGCGGGCGAAACAAGGATTCCATTTTGGCAGACGCTTTGGAAGCGCTGATCGGGGCGATTTATCTCGACGGAGGATACGCCGCGGCGCAGAAATTTACGGTGGAAGCCTTTGAACTTACGATACGGGGAGCGATTTCGGGAAAAATTTTCTCCGACTACAAATCGGAACTGCAGGAATTGCTTCAAAGCGGCGGAAAATCCGTGACCATCAGCTATATCCTCGACAAAGAGGAGGGTCCTGCCCACGACAAGACCTTTTATCTGCATTTGGAATGCGACGGGAAAAAATTCGGCAGCGGATGCGGGAAAACAAAAAAAGAGGCGGAACAAAACGCTGCAAAATCAAGCTTAGCAATCCTTGAGAGGAGACAACAAGATGTACTTTAAAAGAATCGAAATGCACGGGTTTAAATCCTTTGCGGAACCGGTGGTAATTGAATTCCACGAGGGGGTCACCTGTATTGTAGGTCCCAACGGAAGCGGAAAGAGCAATATCAGCGACGCAATCCGCTGGGTTCTCGGCGAACAAAGCCCCAAAATGCTCAGAGGCGGAAAGATGGAAGAGGTTATTTTCGCAGGAACCGCCAGCAGAAAATCTCGGGGAATGGCAGAGGTTACCCTTGTAATCGATAACTCCACGGGAATTTTGCCAATAGACTACAGCGAAGTCGCCATTACCAGAAGAATGTATCGCTCCGGCGAAAGCGAATATCTCATCAACAACAACCAGTGCAGGCTTCGGGACATCAAAGAACTCATCATGGACACCGGCATCGGCGTGGACGGATATTCCATCATCGGACAGGGCAAAATCGCCGATATCGTAAGCAACAAACCGGAAAGCAGACGGGAAATTTTCGAAGAAGCTGCCGGCGTTGTCATGTACAAAAGCAAAAAAGCCGAGGCGGAACGCAAACTGCAAAACACAAACGCCAACCTCGAAAGAGTCAACGATATCGTAGGGGAAATCGAGGGCAGAATCGACGGACTGCGGGAGGACAGCGCGAAGGCAAAAGAATATCTGGAGCTTCGAGAAAGATACAAAGAACTGGAAATCAATATCACCTTAAAAAATATAGAGAAACTCGACCTTGCCACGGAAACCCTCAAAGACGACGTCAATCTATTGTCGGCGGACATTCAGGAGTTGGCGGAAAAGAAAGGCAGGCTAAACGAGGAACTTGCGGGGAACCGGGCAAAGAGCGACAGCTTGGAAGAACTGGGCAACGAAGCCCGGGACAAGCTTTTACGCAAAGTCGAGGAGATCAACGCTCTTTCAAACAAGAGCCAGCTGGACAAGGAAAGGCTCGGCACCATCGAAAAGGACGCCGATCGTCTTACGGAGGAAAAGCAGGAACTCAACGAAAAACTGGTCAGAGAGCTGGGCAATCTGAAGGAGCTGGAAGAAAGCAGAGAAGAAGTAAAAAAGAACCTTGAAGCCGAAGAAGAAAAGCTTCGGGAAAAGATCGACGCCTATAACGAAATCACGGAGAAGTCCCTGGCGATTTCAGAGGAAATCGACGGAGCCAAGAACCGAATTTTCGAGCTGCACAGCGCGGCGTCTTCCCGTCGCTCCGAGGCGAAGAGCCTCGAAAGCTATCGGCAGTCTCTTGAAAAGCGGAAAACACAGCTTTTAAGCGACGGAGAAGCCATAAAACAGAACATTACGGATTACGAAGAGGAAAAAATCGCACTGACCGAAGAAAAGGAGACGGCAACTTCAAAGCTTGAAGCGACGAGAAGCGATATTTCCGATACCCGCAGCGATATTTCTAATCTTAATGACGCGATAAACGCCCTTTCAAAGGAAAACGAGGATATCCGAATACGCGGGGGACAGGCGAACGCCAGAAAAAAAACCATCGAAGAGATGGAACACAACTACGAGGGATATAACGGCGCGGTAAGATTCATCATGAAAGCCGGAATATCCGGAATAAAAGGGGTTGTGGCAGACTTGATGAAAGTCCCGCAGGGCATGGAAATCGCAGTGGAAACGGCGCTTGGGGCGGGAATGCAGAACATCGTGTGCGCAGGAGACGCCGACGCAAAGACGGCGATTAACCGCCTGAAAGAAAACAAGGCGGGCAGGCTTACCTTCCTGCCGCTGGAAAGCATTCACGGCAATCCGGCAAATTTGCCCCGGCAGATTAAAGAGGACGCCGGCTTCAAGGGGCTGGCTTGCGACCTGATTGAATATGATGCCGCCTACGGGGGAGTATTCCGCTATTTGCTGGGACGGGTCGCAGTGGTTGACCATATGGATACGGCGGTTAAGCTTTCCAAGATTGCCGGAGGCGGAATCCGCTTTGTGACGCCGGATGGTGAAATTATCAACGCCAGCGGTGCGATTACAGGCGGAAAATACAGAAACTCCACGGCAAATCTGTTGGCACGAAAAACCGAGATAAACACCCTGGAAAAGGAAATACAGACATTAAAACAGGCGTATCGCAGCAACGTGGATAAGCTGGAAAAGCTTAGGGCGGAAGCAGACACCAAGCTTAAGACTTGCGCCGAAGCGGAAGAAGAAGCCAGAAAGCTGGAACTTTCCCTATTCGAAGCGGACGCAAAATTAAAAGCACTGGAAGAAAACTACAAAGATACGAAGGAAAACAACGCAAAGAAAGAACGGGAGCTTGGCAGCATCGAAGAGGACTTTTCCAATCTTGCGGAAACCGAAGCGAACCTTCTCCGGGAAGCTTCCGAGGCGGAAGCGGAGATAAAAGAGCTGGACGAAGCCACCGAAAGACTCATGGATTCCCTCGAGGAAGTGAAGACGCAGGTGCAAAATGCCGGAGAAGAAATCACAAAAGCCAGAATCGCAAAGACCGGACTGGACAGGGAATTCGAAGCGGCAGGCAATATGATAAAACGCGTCGGCGATTCCGTTGAAGAAATAAATTTGCAGATTGAGGCAAAAGAGTTAAACCTTGCCGACCTCGAAAAGGAAAAATCGGATATCCTGTTCGGAAACGAGAATTCTCAGGAGGATTACCACGCAAAACTCGAAGAAAAAACAAGATTAGAGGAATATATTGCGGAACTATCGGCGGAAAAATCCCAGCTTTCGGAATCTCTCGGACAGCAGACCGCGGAATTTACCGAAGTTGGAGACAAGCTCAACGCCTATCAGGATAAAAAATATCAGATTGAAATCAAACTGGCAAAAAACGAAACCCAGATGGATACATGGAAAGAAAAACTTTGGGAGGACTTTGAAATTTCCTACGCCCAGGCGCTTTCCATGAAGAAAAGCGATTTTGTGCTTTCCGCCGCAACGAAGGAAAGCCGTGAAATCAAAAGTCGCATGAGAGAGCTGGGGGACGTTAACGTCGGCGCCATCAAGGAATATGAGCAAATCAGCACAAGGTACGAATTTCTCACCGAACAGAGAAGCGACATTCTTGCGGCAATGCAGGAGCTTCAGGCGATCATCGGCGACATGGACAAGACGATTAAGACGAAGTTCAAGGAAAACTTCGACCAGGTTGTGGTAAACTTCGAAGAAATTTTCAAGGAACTCTTTGGAGGAGGACACGCGGAGCTGACCCTGGACAATGAGGAAAATCCTCTGGAATCGGGGATCGAAATCATCGCTCAGCCGCCGGGAAAGAAGCTCCAGAACATCAACCTCATGTCCGGCGGAGAAAAAACCATGACCGCCATCGCCCTTATGTTTGCGGTGCTGAAAACGAAGCCTACGCCATTTTGCATTTTGGACGAGGTGGAAGCGGCCCTTGACGACAGCAATATCGACAGATTCGCAAATTACCTTCGTAAATTCAGCGGAATCCAGTTTGCGATCGTAACCCACCAAAAGGCGACCATGGAACACGCGGACGTGCTTTACGGAGTAACCATGCCGGAACAGGGAATTTCAAAGGTGCTTTCCCTGAGGCTTGGGGACGATTTTGAGATTTAGCGAGAGAGGAAAGAATATGTCACTATTTAAAGAAAAAAAATCATTCTTCGGAAGACTTTCGGAGAAAATCGGCGATGTCATAATGGCAAGAGGAACCGTCGACGAGGAACTGATGGACGAACTGGAAGAAGTCCTCATTACCTCGGACATCGGCATGGACACCACCATGAAAATCATGGAAAAGCTCAGAGCCTATGTAAAGGACGAATATGTTTCCAACCCCGAAAACGTAAAAAAAGGACTTCAAAGAATCATGACCCAGATGGTAAACAAAGGCGAAGCCATGAAGCTTAGCAGCGATACGCCTTTGGTTATCCTGATGATCGGCATCAACGGCGGAGGAAAGACCACAAGCATAGGAAAACTCGCCTACAAATGCAAAAAAGAGGGAAGAAAAGTCATGCTCTGCGCCGCGGACACCTTCCGGGCTGCCGCAGCCGAGCAACTTTGCATATGGGGCGAGCGAAACGGAATCAACGTTATCCGGCACCAGGAGGGGGCAGACCCGTCGGCGGTCATTTTTGACGCGATCCAGTCCGCAAAGGCAAAGAACATCGACGTGCTGATCTGCGACACCGCGGGAAGACTGCAAAACAAGAAAAACCTGATGAACGAGCTTGAAAAGATGAACAAGGTAATCGACCGGGAATATCCCGAAGCAAGCAGGGAAACCTTGCTTGTGCTGGATGCTACCACCGGAAAAAATGCGGTTTCTCAGGCTCAGGAATTCGGACAGGTGGCGGAGATTACCGGAATCATTCTCACAAAGCTGGACGGAACCGCAAAGGGCGGAATCGCCATTACCATTGCGGAAGAATACGATATGCCCATTAAATTCATCGGCGTGGGCGAGGGAATCGAGGATTTGGAAGAATTTGATCCGGAGCGTTTCATAGGAGGAATATTCGATGAGTAAACCGATCGTTGCCGTTGTAGGCAGACCAAACGTTGGTAAATCAACGTTTTTTAATAAAATTGTAGGAAGACGGGTGTCCATCGTGGAGGACACGCCGGGGGTAACAAGAGACCGAATCTATGCGGAAGCCGAGTGGAACGGGGTACAGTTTGCGCTGATTGATACCGGCGGAATCGAGCCGGCAAGCGCAGATGTGATCTTGTCCCAGATGCGGGAACAGGCGCAGGTTGCCATGGATATGGCGGACGTTATCCTCTTCCTCACAGACGGAAAGGACGGACTGACCCACGCGGACCGGGAGGTGGCATCGATGCTCCTCAGAACCGGAAAACGGGTAATCCTTGTGGTAAACAAGATTGACGCGCCATGGAATCTTCCCGATGATTTTTATGACTTTTACGAGCTTGGACTGGGAGAGCCGATTCCAATTTCTGCGGCGAATATGCTGAACTTCGGCGATGTTCTGGACGAAATCGTGGAAAGCTTTCCCGACGAGGCATATGAGGACGATGAGGAGGTCACCAAAATCGCGGTGATCGGCAAACCGAATGTGGGAAAATCCTCGCTTATCAACTGCCTGCTGGGGGAAAAGCGGGTCATCGTTTCACCGATAGCCGGAACCACCCGGGATTCCATCGATACGCCATTTGAAAAGAACGGCAAAAAATATATTTTGATCGATACCGCGGGAATCCGTAGAAAATCAAAGGTTAACGAGGATATCGAACGATACAGCGTGATCCGAGCGGTGGCGGCGATCGAGCGCTGCGATGTGTGCCTGCTCATGATAGACGCAGCCGAGGGGCTGACGGATCAGGACAAGAAAATCGCAGGAGTCGCCCACGAAGCCGGAAAGGGCATCGTAATCGTTGTAAACAAGTGGGATTTGATCGAAAAAGAAACCAATACCATGCGGGACTTCCGGCGGCTGATCGAGGCTGATATGCAGTTCATGTCCTACGCCCCGTCGATTTTCATCTCCGTAAAGGATAAACAGCGGGTAAATCAGGTCATCGAAATGGCGGATTACGTATCGGAAAAACGCGCCCTCAGAGTGCCTACGGGACAGCTGAACAGTCTGATTCAGGACGCAATCATGATGAAACAGCCGCCGTCGGACAAGGGTCACAGGCTCAAAATTTATTATGTGACCCAGATAGGGGTAAAACCGCCGCTTTTCAGCTTCCAGATAAACAAGCGGGATCTGATGCACTTTTCCTATTCCAGATATCTGGAAAACAGAATCCGAGAGGGCTTCGGGTTCGAGGGAACTTCCATAAAATTTGTGTTCAGAGAAAAAGGCGAGAAGGTAGAATAAATGCAATTTGACTTTTATGATTTAATCGTGATAGCCTCCGCATATTTGATCGGAAATATTTCCCCTGCAATCATTCTCGGCAAAATCAAGGGAATCGACATAAAAAAAGAGGGAAGCGGCAACGCCGGAACCACCAACGCCCTGCGGGTGCTGGGGAAAAAAGCGGCGCTGATTACCCTGGTCGTGGATATTCTGAAAGGCGTTCTTGCGGTGAAGTTCGGAATGCTGATGAGCTACCAAACGGCGAGCCTCTGCGCCCTGGCGGTATTTTGCGGTCACATCTGGCCCTGCCTGTATCGCTTTAGAGGCGGCAAGGGGGTTGCAACGGCTTTCGGAGCGCTCCTTGCAATCAATCCGCTCATGGCTCTTACCGCCCTTGCAATCGTTGCAATGGGACTGCTTGTGAGCAAACGAATGTCCGTAGGATCCCTGCTGGGAGCCTTGACCTTTCCGGCGGTCTGCTTCTTCATGGAAAAGGATTTTCTGCCGGTGGGCTGCCTGATGGCGCTTATCATACTGATCAAGCATCGGGCAAACATCGTCAGACTCTTTCAGGGACAGGAGCCGCCTATGGGTATTTTTAAATCAAAATCTCAGGGGGAGAAGGAATGAGCTACGAAAATAAAAAAATAGCCGTAATCGGAGCGGGAAGCTTCGGGACGGCGCTTGCCATAACCCTTGCGGGCAGGGGTCATGCGGTTACGATGTGGGCAAGGCGGGGGGAGCAAATCGACGAAATGCAAAGGAACCGCACAAATTCCCACTATCTTCCGGGAATCAGCTTGCCGGAGGAAATTGACTTTACAAAGGACTTAAAATCCGCAGTACAGGAGAAAGAGATATTGCTCTTCGCCGTACCCGCCCAGAAATTTCGGGAGGTCTTCGGTGAGGCGATGAAATACGCGGAGCCGGGCGTTCCCATCGTGAATGTGGCGAAGGGCATCGAAAAAGGAACCCTGCTTCGGCTTTCGGAAGTTGCAGAGGAGCTTGCGCCGGGCTGTAACTATATAGCCCTGTCCGGTCCCTCCCATGCGGAGGAGGTGGCTCGGAAGCTGCCGACGACGGTGGCAGTGGCAGGAAAAGACCACGACCTTGCGGTGGAAATTCAGGAAATTTTCAGCACGGATCGTTTTCGCGTGTATACAAACGAAGATTTAATCGGCGTGGAGCTTGGTGGCGCTCTGAAAAATATCATCGCCCTGGGAGCCGGAATTTCCGACGGTCTGAAATTCGGAGACAACGCAAAGGCGGCGATGATGACCCGGGGAATCACCGAGATGACCCGTCTGGGAATCGCCTTGGGAGCGAGAGCGGAGACCTTTTCGGGGCTTGCGGGGCTTGGCGATTTGATCGTAACCTGCACCAGTATGCACTCCCGAAACAGAAGATGCGGAATCCTCATGGGCGAGGGAATGAGCGTTGACCGCGCCGTAGAGCAGGTGGGAATGGTGGTAGAGGGACTTTCCACCGCAGAGGCTGCCAATATGCTGGCGCAAAAATGCGAAATCGAAATGCCGATTACCCAGTGCATTTACCACATGATTCAGGGAAATGTAAACGCCAATGAGGCTGTTGAATTACTAATGGGCCGCAAGAGAAAAAACGAGATGCATATTTAGCGGCGCAACCGTTGGAGGTAAAAAATTGTCAGATAAAAAAACATTTCATATAACCACATTCGGCTGCCAGATGAACGAACACGATTCGGAAACCCTGGCAGGAATGCTCATAGAACGGGGCTATGAGCCGGTCAGTGACAGAAAAGACGCAAACATCGTGATTTTCAACACCTGCAGCATTCGCGAAAATGCGGACAAGCGGTTTTTCGGAACCCTGGGACAGCTCAAACGCCGGAAAACGGAGCAAAAAGAAAACTTTACCGTATGCGTCTGCGGCTGTATGATGCAGCAGCAGCACATCATCGACACCCTTAAAGCGAAATATCCTTGGGTGGACGTGATTTTCGGAACCCATAATTTACATAGACTTCCGGAACTTCTGGACAACCTTTACAACGAGAAACACAAGCAGCTGGAGGTCTGGGAAGAGGGGGGAGAAATCACCGAGGGGCTTCCCGCAAAACGCCTCTTCACCCACAAGGCTTTCGTAAACATCATGTACGGCTGCAACAATTTCTGCACATACTGCATCGTGCCGTATACCCGAGGCAGGGAAAGGAGCCGGGCGCCGGAGGAAATTTTACGGGAGGTTCGAGAGCTGGCCAAAGACGGTGTAAAGGAAATCACCCTTCTCGGACAGAACGTCAATTCCTACAAGGGCGTAAGCTGCGAAAGCGGCGAAAAGACGGACTTTGCGGATTTAATCTATCTTTTGAGCGAGGTTAGGGGCATTGAGCGAATCCGCTTTATGACCAGCCACCCGAAGGACATTTCGGATAAGCTCATCGAAGCCTACGGAACCTGCGAGAAGCTTTGCCACTACATTCACCTGCCGGTTCAGGCAGGCTCCAGCAAGGTGCTCAAGGAGATGAACCGTCATTATACGAGACAGGAGTATCTGGAAATCGTCAGAAAGCTCAGAAAAGTTGACCCGAACATTGCCATTTCAACGGATATCATCGTGGGCTTTCCGGGGGAAACCGAGGAAGAATTTCAGGAAACCCTAACCCTTTGCGAAGAAGTCCGCTACGACTCCGCCTTTACCTTTCTGTATTCCATACGCAAGGGCACTCCGGCGGAAAAGTTCGAAAATCAGGTTCCCGAGGAGACAAAGCATGAGCGCTTCAATCGCCTTGTAGAGGTAATCAACCGGATTTCCGCAGAGAAAAACGCAGAATATGTGGGACGAATCGAAAAGGTTCTGGTGGACGGTCCCTCAAAGCGCGGTTCAAAGACCTACGGCGGCAGGACGGAAAGCTTTAAACTGGTGAACTTTGCAGGATCTCCGGATCTGATCGGAAAGATCGTGAAGGTACGGATCACCGGAGCGAACACCTTCAGCCTCGAAGGCGAAATTCTCGAAGGCGAAGGTTCCAGAAACGAAGCTCTCGAAAAATAAGTTTTTCAAAAAGAAAGCAAGAAGTAAAAAGTGAAAAAATAAAACGGAATAACCCTCCGGGGAGCCTCATATATTCTTTATAAAAGCAGGCTTTTACGGAGGGTTTAGTGTGAAAGCGATAAAAGCTTTGACACTTTCACACTAAAATTATATGCGCCGCCGAAATTTTGCCCGTCGAAGCAATGCTGGGCAAAACGGCGATGCGCGAAAAATCTCTCAGCATTCCTTCCCTTGCGTATAAGAACCTGATATTTGCTAACTATGCTGCTGCGGCGGCGGAATGGAGATTTTTATGATAAAAGATAGCATATATGAAGATATCGCAAGGCGAGCCGGAGGAGACGTTTATATCGGCGTTGTGGGACCTGTCAGAACCGGAAAATCCACATTTATCAAGCGGTTTATGGACGTCATGGTTTTTCCGAATATGATGAATCCCTATGAAAAAACCAGAATTATGGACGAATTGCCCCAGAGCGGAGAGGGAAAAACCATCACCACCACGGAGCCAAAGTTCATTCCGCCGGATTCGGTTCTCGTGTCCACGGCAAGCGGCGCAAAATTGAATGTCAAACTGGCGGACTGCGTGGGATATCTTGTGCCGGGAGCGCTGGGAGACAAAGAGGACGAAAAAGAAAGAATGGTTTCAACGCCATGGTTTGAAGAAAAGATTCCTTTCGTTAAGGCTGCGGAAATTGGCACCCAAAAGGTGATAACCGACCATTCGGCGGTGGGAGCGGTGGTGACAACGGACGGCTCCTTCGGCGAAATTCCGAGACAGAATTATGTGGCGGCAGAGGAAAAGACCGTGAATCAGCTGAAAGAACTGGAAAAACCCTTCGTCATAATCTTGAATTCCGCGACGCCGCAAAATCCGAGGAGCAGGGAACTTGCCGAAGAACTGGAAGCAAAATACGATACCCCCGTGGTTCTTACCAACTGCCAAAGAATGACCGAGGAGACCTTCGACGAGATTTTTAACAAGCTTCTCTATCAATTTCCGGCGTGGGAAGTGGACTTTAAACTCCCGGGCTACATGGACGCTCTTTCCTACAATCACCGAATAAAGGAGACCATGATAAGAAGCGTGCGAAGCTGGATGAAGGATTTTACAAGCATGGGTCAGGTTATGGAAACCTGCAACCGAATTGCGGACGGAGAAATCGTCAGGGACGTAAAAATCATCAAAGCCGACATGGGAAGCGGGGTCATCGTCCTTGAACCGATTCTCGGAGAAGGGCTTTATTACAAGGTAATCGAGGAGCTTATGGGAGCCAGCGTCACAAACGACAGTCAGCTGTTCCTGCTCCTGCGGGAATATGCCGACGCGAAAAAGGCGTACGATAACGTGAAGGGTGCGCTTTTGCAGGCTTCGGAAACCGATTACGGAATCGTCGCTCCGAGGCTGTCGGAAATGGCGCTGGAAAAACCGGAGGTCTTTAAACAGGGCAGCAAATTCGGCGTGAGAATGAAAGCCAAAGCCCCGTGCCTGCACATCATCAAAACGGACATCACCACGGAAGTGTCGCCTATCGTCGGCAGCGAAAGCCAGTCCGTCGACCTTGCAAATTACCTTACGGAGCAGTTCGCCGACGAGGAAGCGGACATTTGGGAAACCAACCTTTTCGGCAAAACCCTTAGAGAAATGGTGACGGAGCAGATGGAAAGCAAGGTGAACAATGTGCCGGAATCCATTCGCGGAAAGGTGCAAAAATCCTTGCAGAGAATCAGCGACGACGGCAAAGATTACTTTATATGCATAATCTTATAATTTCAAAGCATCATAAACAATATGGAAACGAAATTACAAAGTGACAAAATGCATAGAAAAGAACAAAAGAATATCCTATTGGTAGCGGTAATCACCTCCTTTATCACCACCTTCATGGGAAGCGCCCTGAACCTTTCGATACCCTCTATGGAAAAGGAATTTAACGAAAGTGCGCAAAACATAGGCTGGGTGATTACCGTGTATATGCTGGTTTGCGCCTGCCTTGCGGTTACCTTCGGTAAGCTGGCGGATCTTTTGGGTAGGAAACGCATATTACGAACGGGAATCCTTATCTTCGCCGCAGCCTCCGCGGCAGCGGTACTGTCCCGCAGTATGCCCGTGCTCCTTGTATTCAGGGGGATTCAGGGAATCGGAGCCTCCATGATTTTTTCCACAAACATAGCGACGCTGACGGCGGCTTTCGAGGAAAGGGAAAGGGGAAAGACCCTGGGCTACGCTACCTGCGCCACCTACGTGGGGCTTTCCCTGGGACCTGCCCTTGGAGGCGTTCTGAACCATAATTTCGGCTGGCGCTCCATCTTTATCACCACCGCGGGGATATCCGCCGTCGCCCTTTATTTCGCCATGTTTCGGCTATCGCCGGAAAAGAAAAGGGACCGGCGGGAAAGAAAAACAGCAAAGATCGACATTGCCGGCAACCTCACCTTTATTGCGGGCATTTTTCTGCTCATGTACGGACTTTCGGAAATCCGCGAAAAATCCTTCGCACCCTGGATCGCCGCCGCAGGAGTCTTAACCCTCATTGCCTTTGGAAAAATCGAGGGAAAAAGTCCGGAGCCGCTGATAAACCTGAGGCTTCTGCGGGAGAATTTGCCCTATACCCTGTCAAATCTCGCCGCCCTTCTAAACTATGGGGCTACCTTTGCCGCCAGCTACCTGCTTTCCATGTATTTGCAAAAAATCCAAGGCATGACTTCCCAAGAAGCCGGGTTCGTCCTGATCACTTCCACGGCGGTGATGGCAATCTTTTCGCCGATTTTCGGAAAAATATCGGACAAGCGTTCGCCCTTTCTTCTTTCGGCTCTGGGAATGGTTCTTTCGGCAGTCGCCTCCGGCGCCCTTTGTTTTCTGCGGGAATCGACGCCGATCTGGCAGCTTTTGATCGTTCTTGTCCTGTCCGGGCTTGGCTTCGCGCTCTTTGCCTCTCCCAATACCAACGCGGTAATGTCCTTTGTAAAAAAAGAAGACTATGCCTCCGCCTCGGCGCTGCTTGCGACCATGCGCTCTGCCGGACACACCCTTTCCATGGCGGTAATCACCCTTACCTTGAGCTTCTGCACGGGAGGAGGGGAGGGCTCTTCCGTAGACGGGATCATGCAGAGCATAAAGATTTCGTTTTTTCTCTTTACTCTTTTCTGTATACTTGGAATTTTTATGGCAATAAAAAGAAAAATGTGATACAATGTTTCAATACATTATTTTGGGTATAAATATTACTGTTACTCAAAAGAACGCAGGGGTAGATCACATGACAAGTTATATGCAGCAGCTGTACGCATCTCTCGGATGGCTTGCACTGGTTTATATTTTCAATATTTTGCTGATTTTTACGGTCATCTTTTCCGAGCGAAAAAGCCCGTCGGCAACCCTGGCATGGGTAATGGTGCTTGCCTTTCTTCCCATCGTGGGCTTCGTTTTTTATATTGTTTTCAACCAAAATTTTTCCCGAAGCAAGATCAACAAGCTTACGGAAAAGGAACATTATTTCGTCAGCCAGACCTTAAAAAATCAGATTGAGGAAATGAACGACGAACATTACGAGTTCAAACACCCGGAGACGAAAAACTGGAAACATCTCATCAAGTTAAATCAGGTTTACGGGCATTCCTTTTTCACGGAAAACAACAATATCGAACTGATTACCGACGGTATCGAGCTGCAAAATAAGATGCTGGAGGACATAAAAAACGCAAAATACAGCGTTGAGGTGGAATATTACATCATAAAAAACGACTTTGTGGGAATGAAGCTGATTAATCTTTTGAGGGAAAAGGCGGCGGAGGGTCTTGAGGTTCGGCTGCTTGTGGACGCGCTGGGAAGCAGGAGAATCAACAATACGGTTCTTCGGGAGTATCTTGACGCGGGAGGCAGGGTAGGCTATTTCTTCAAGCCGAAGCTGAAAATAATCGCCCCGAAATTCAACTACCGAAACCACCGCAAGATCGTCATCATCGACCATGAAATCGGCTACACCGGCGGATATAATGTGGCGAAAGAATATATCGGCAGGAAAAAACGCTTCGGCTATTGGCGGGACACCCATGTAAGAATACGGGGGAACGCGGTGATGGACCTTTACGGCAGATTTGCCCTTGACTGGCGATTTACCACAAAAGAGCAAATCGAGCTGGTTCCGAAGGAGTTTGCCTTTGACAGGGAGGACGGAAACACGGGAATCCAAATCGTTTCCTGCGGACCGGAATCCCCGTCTGTGGAAGTAAAGCGGGCGATGATGCGAATGATCACCTACGCGGAAAAGCGGGTTTGGCTCCAGACGCCGTATTTTGTGCCGGATCCCAGCATATTCGAGTCCCTGAAAATGGCGGCGCAGTCGGGAGTGGACGTCAGGGTGATGATTCCCTGCAAGCCCGACCATATTTTCGTCTACTGGGCGACCTATTCCTATGTGGGCGAGCTGCTCAGGTCCGGAGGCAGAGCCTTTATCTACGATAACGGTTTTCTCCACGCAAAGACCCTCGTGGTGGACGGCGAGGTGGGAACGGTAGGTTCGACAAATTTCGACAACCGAAGCTTCAGGCTCAATTTTGAGACCAACGCCTTTATCTTTGACTGCGAATTCGCGAAAAAGATGGAAAACGCCTTTGAAAACGATTTGACCTGCCACGGTCACGAGCTTACCTATGAGGCGTATCTGAGGCGCGGAGTCATAATCAAATTCAAGGAAGCAATATCCAGACTCTTGTCGGATATCTTATAATACAAAGGGGAGGAAAGACAACATGGAAAACAAATTGCAGTATTACACTCGCGTGATAAAAGGAGCGAGTTTCGAAAAATTCTTCAAGGTATTGGATAACGCCCACGAGCGTTCGGGAAAGAACAAGGTTTATCTTTTCTTTGATATTCTGAACAGTATGGCACGTTATGGTGCGGGTTACAACGATTACGTCATCTTCGAGTTTTGGAATCTCACCCCGAAGCAGCGGGACACCTATCTTACCCGTTTTCGCAGCAAGAAGCTGATGATGTTCATGAACGACCACAGCTACGCGCACATCTTCGACAATAAGAACGAGTTTAATGAGGTTTTCAAGGATTTCATCGGCAGAGAATGTCTCGACTTGGAGGTTGCCACCGATGAGGATATCAAAAAATTCTTTGAAACCCGAAAGAAGATCTTCGCCAAGATGAAAGACCTGACCTGCGGGATCGGCGCGGAGCTTCTGGAAACCGAGAAATTCAAGGACGCCGACGAGTTTGTGGCTTATGTAAGAAACAAAAAATTCGGCACCATCGAAGACGTGATCGAAAACCACCCGGACGTGGCGAAGATGTATCCGTATTCGGTAAACACCATGCGCATGATTACCATGGTGGACGCAAAGGGCGAGCCCCATCTTATTTACTCCGTATTCAAGATGGGAAGAGACGGCAGAGTGGTTGATAACTACGGCTTGCACGGTCCTGTGGATCTGGAAACCGGGGAGTTCCTTTTCCCGGCGCACTCCGGAGACACCACCGCAGGAAAGCACTATACGGAGCATCCGAACACCCATCAGCCGCTGCTGGGCTACAAGGTTCCCTATATGAAGGAAGCGGTGGAAATGGTGAAAAAAGCGGCGCTGGTGGTGCCTCAGATGCGCTACATCGGCTGGGACGTTGCCATTACACCTACGGGACCTGCAATTATCGAGGGCAACAACTACTGCGCCCACGACTTTTGGCAGCTTCCGGGGCAGACTCCGGGAGGAATCGGCATCATGCCTACGATTCACAAGATTATACCGGAATTTAAGTATTAGTTTGAGGCGAAAGAAACAGAATGGGAAAAATCAGATATTACATCGCGCTTTGGGCGGCAAAACTGTCGATCATTGCGCTGAAACTAACAAGACATAACGGGACAAACTTTCCGGGAGCGCTGGCGCTTCGCCTGTGTCCGGAGTTCCTGAAATACGCGGCAAAACCGAAAGAAATCATCGCGGTTACCGGAACCAACGGCAAGACTACGGTATCCAATATGCTGCTGGATATGCTTACCATGGACGGAAAGCAGGTGTTAAACAATAAGATGGGCTCGAATATCAATTCGGGAATCGCTTCCTCGCTGATTTACGGGTCGAATCTTTTCGGAAGATGCAAGTACGAAATCGGGCTTTTCGAGGTGGACGAGCGTTCGGCGCTGCGGGTTTATCCCTATATGAAGCCGGACTATATGCTGATTACCAACCTTTCCCGAGATTCCATCATGCGAAACGCTCACCCCGAGTACATCGCAAATATCCTGACAAAATATATCCCGCAGGAAACAAAACTGGTGCTGAACGCAGACGATTTGATTTCCTGCCGGGTGGCTCCGGAGAACGACCGGGTGTATTTCGGCATCGAAAAAATGGCAACCGACAGGACGGAGTGCATCAATTTGATCAACGATCTGCAAATTTGTCCGGTATGTCACCACGAGCTGAAATACGAGTATCTTCGTTACAACCACATCGGCAAGGCTTATTGTCCGGAATGCGGTTTCAAGGCGCCTGCTTACGATTACGCGGGCAAAAACGTAGATGTGGACCAGATGACCATTGACGTTGCCGACAGGGCAGGAGCGGGACATTATAAGCTCCTGAACGAGAGCATCTATAACATATATAATGTAGTTTCTGCGGTTGCCGTGCTGAGAGAAATCGGCTACAGCCACGAACAAATCGAAGGCTTCTTCGGCAAACTCAATATTGTGGGCAGCCGCTACAACGAAGAAAAAATCGGGTCGCGGACCCTTTATCGGGTCCTTGCCAAGGAAAAAAACGCCTTTGCCACCACCCGGGTCTTTGACTACATCGGCGGACTTTCCGGAGACAAGGAAATCATCTTGATGAACAGCTGTCAGGGGGACATGAAGCACTGGTCGGAAAACACCTGCTGGCTCTACGACTGCGATTTCGAGTTCTTGAACCATGAAAATATCAAAAACATCGTGCTTTGCGGTCCGAGAAGATTCGACCATAAGCTGAGACTTCTGCTGGCGGGCGTGCCGGAGGAGAGACTTTCCTTCGCGGAAAAAGAAATCGACGCGCCGGACCTGTTGAAATTTTTCGAAAATGATCATATTTATGTGCTTTACGGCACGGATTCCATCGACCTCGGCAAGAAAGTTGCGGACAAGGTTGAACATATGCTGGAAGATAAGGCAAGAGAGGAGGGAGCCAAGTGAAGATAGAAGTTTTGTATCCTGAGGTTGCCAATCTTTACGGCGACCTTGAGAATGTGGACTACCTGAAAAAATCCTGTCCGGAAATCGAAATTGTGGAGACCCATCTTTGGGAGGAGCCTCTGTTTATCAGGGAAAAGCCGCAGCTGATCTACATGGGTACCATGAAGGAAAGCTCGCAGCATCTGGTAAAAGCCGCTCTTTCCAAGTATCGGGACGAGCTTCAGGCGCGAATTGACGACGGGACGCTGTTTCTCATAACGGGAAACGCTCTGGAAATCTTCGGCAGCAGAATCGAAGACAAGGACGGAAGCGGCTTGGATTGTCTCGGATTTTTCCCGACGGTGGCAAAGCGGGATATGCTCCACCGGTTCAACTCCCTGTATCTGGGGGAATTTGAGGGCATGGAGATTGCAGGCTATAAGAGCCAGTTTACTCATTCCTACGAAGAAAAAATTCCGGGCTGCCTTTATGACAGCGCGCCCGGCGTCTTTGAAACAAAGCGGGGACCGGGGCTGAATCCTGAGGTTACGGGAGAGGGAATCCGCCAAAACAATTTTATCGCGACTTACGTGATCGGACCGCTTCTTATCCTGAATCCGCCCTTTGCCAAATGGATCTTGACGGAGATGGGAGTGGAAAATCCGAAGCTTGCCTTCGAAGAGGCGGCGATGGAGGCTTATAACGTGAGAATCGCAGAATACAGCGATCCTGCCACCGGATTTTATTACTAGCAAAAAACGCAAAAAGGAGCGGTCTTTCGAGATTTGCTCCTTTTATATACCGTTATATACCACATGAAACGCCGCAGACGGATTTAAAGATTTAAAGATTGTTTGCGTTATCTAAAAAGGTAATCAGAGAACCGGCAAACTTTTCCTTTGTTTTTTCGGTTATTCCGCAGTAAAGCATGGCAAGGGAAGGGTTCTTTTCGTAAAATATGCTGCAAGGCGTAGCCTCCGTAGCGTTTTCCACGATCATCTCGGAGTCGCCGGTAAATGCCAAAAAGTCCTTTTCAAATTCGTCAAGGAGAGCAGAGGTGGCGCCGCCGCCGCTATATACCGCGTAGCTGTCTACGGTGCGAATCTTGGAGTTGCAAAGTCCGGCGATGGTCTTATAGGCGTCGCTGATTTCCTCCAGTTGCTCGGCAGAGGAACCGGTGGCGCTGACTAAAATGGATAGGGAAGAATTTTTTGTGCTGATTTTGCCTATATTGGTTACGGCGATTACATTTCCCTCATCGTCCTTGTAATATACGCCGTTAAGGGCGGTATACATCAGGCTGACGATGTTTTCGGTTTCTTTCTTTGTAAATACCTTCTTCGGAACTTTTACTTCTTCGTAGGAATAGGTGATTTCAGGGAAATCCTCTGCATATTTCCCCATGAACTTTTCAATCGCCCTGTCCATTCGATTGCAGAATTTTTCGTCGTCGGCAGAATTTATCACAACCGTTATCGATGCGCTTTCCGGCATGGTATCGGCGTTTTTGCCGCCATAAAACGAGGAAAGCTCAAACAAAAGGGAGGTGGACTTAAAGTTTGCCAGAATATTTCCCAGTATCTTTATCGGATTCAGGGAATAGCCTGCGCCCTTGGAAGGAACGTTTCGAATGCTTATCTTGTATGCCTTGTCGTGGGCAGGCTCACAGGTTTTTAAGGAATTGGTGATCTTAAACTGCTGATAGCCGCCGGTGGTGGTGGAAACCTTTGAAGAAGAGGAGGCACCAAGCACGAACACCTGGGTATCGCTTGTAAGATAATTCTCCGGCAGGGATTCGGCTCCCGTCATTTCTCCCTCTTCCCGGGGCATGAAGATAACCTTGAAGGCTCCGTGATTTTGGGCGTTCTTCGCCACGGTTAGGGCGGTGGCAATGGGCTCAAGATAGCTCTCCATGTCGGAAGCGTCGTACTCGCAGGCAATAAGAACCGGTGCGCTGTCTTTGTACTCCTTTGAAGAAGCCTTGATGGAAAAGATAATATTGTGGTTGGAATCCGTTTCCGCCTTGATATCCTTATTTAGCGCCCATGTGACGAGATAGTTCGCTACCTTGTCGTTTGTATTGAGGGTGCTGAGAGAATCGGCAATATCGGTGCGATAGGCGCTGAGCTTTCCGCTGACGATTTCCTCCAGCGTAGGCTCGTGGGTTTGGTTTGCCCGAACAAAGTAAGTAACGCCGGAAACGATTGCAATTAGTAAAACCAGGGCAACAAAAAAACAGATCATTTTTTTCCTGCCGATTTTTTTCGCATTGGTTTTCACTTTACCAAATATATCTGATATTCTCATCTTTAGACCCCGTATTTTTTCGCGTTTTGTCATCAATAATTCTTTGATTTTAACGGTCAAAATGTTATAATCAATGTAAACTTACAAGCTGTAATTATATCATAAAAAATCAGAAAAGGAAAGTGAATATAAGATGAAGAATATTGAAGCCGAAAGAATCATGCTCAGAGAAAGCACCTTCGAGGACTGCCGGTATTTTGCGGAGTGGGAACAGATGGATTCAGTCACCGAGTTTTTCACCATAAACAAGGGAAGAGACTACGAAGAAGTGGTCACGGAGTTTGTTTACCGTAAAAGAGATACGGACAAGCTACAGCTTACCATCTGCCTGAAGGAAAGCGGAAAACCCATAGGCAGAATCTATGTCAGCAATATCGACAGTCACTATGACTCCTTGGACATTACGAGAATCTATATCGCCGACAGGAAGATAAGGGGACAGGGGCTGGGGGAAGAAGCCCTTGTGACGATGCTCAGACTCGCCTTTGAAGAAATGCATATGCAGAGAGTTACCCTAGACCATTTTACCGAAAACAAAATCGCCTCAAAGCTGTATCTTAAGGTGGGGTTTTCCTACGAGGGAATCATGCGAAACGCCGGAAAGAAAGACGGAAAGTACGTGGATCTGCACCTGATGTCAATGCTTCGGGAGGAGTATTTTGCGAAAAAATCCCGCTGAAAAACCGCCCGAAAGTCCTCAAAAAAGTTTCTCAAAAAAATAGGAGAACCGTCTTGACAATGTGGACATTTAGTGGTAACTTTTAATATGCGCACAACATATTGTGGTTTGTGCCTATTTTAAAACACACGAAGACGAGACAGAAAGGGACGGATTTACACATGGACAGCATCAAAAAAATCATCAAACGAGACGGAAGAATGGTTGACTTCGACGTTGATAAAATTGCCGACGCGATTTTCAAAGCGGCGCAGGTTCTCGGAGGACGGGACAGAGAAATGGCGCTTTACCTTGCGAGACAGGTTGAACTTTATTTATTGGAAATATGCCATAATCAGGTGCCTACGGTAGAGCAGATTCAAGATGCTGTTGAGAAAATACTCATCGAAAACGGTCACGCCCGCACAGCGAAGGAATATATTCTCTATCGCGCAGAACGTACCAGAGTCAGAAACATGAACACCAAGCTCATGAAGATATACGAGGATCTGACGTTTAAAGAGGCGAAGGAAAACGAAATCAAGCGTGAAAACGCCAATATAGACGGAAATACCGCCATGGGAACCATGCTGAAATACGGCT
>CAVHEY010000003.1:0-26349 GCA_963635155.1 Bacteroides stercoris | reverse complement strand
GCGCCGCGCAGAAAGAGCGCGAGATTGCAAAGGGAATGCTCAAAGAGGGCATGACAAAGGAACTCATCGCAAAACTCACAGGCTTGACCCTAAGCGAAGTCGCGGAACTTTAGAAAGCAGAGAAAATAAGGCAAAAACCAAGTAAAGTCAAGCAAACATACCAAGTCCATACCAAGCAACCAAGCAAGTCAAGCTATTTTCAAAAAAAGCTTGACTTTTCGCTTCTTAGGTGTTATCATAACTAAGTTGAGCCGCGCAGACCGGGTTCCGTAAGTTTCGAATTTGGTTCGGACACCCGCAATGGCGAGACTGGATAGAGGAGGACAAATTTTTATGTACGCAGTAATTGAAACCGGTGGAAAGCAGTACAGAGTACAGGAAGGCGACGTTATCACTGTTGAAAAGTTAAACGTAGAAGCAGGTCAGGTCGTTACTTTCGACAAGGTACTCGTATTGGGAGAAGGCAAGGACGTTAAAGTCGGCACCCCTTATCTCGACGCTGCTGTAACTGGTACGGTAGTAGAAAACGGAAAAGGTCAGAAGGTTATTATCTTCAAGTACAAGGCGAAAAAAGACTACAGAAAGAAACAGGGTCACAGACAGCCATACACAATGGTTAAGATCGAAAGCCTGACAGGCGAAGCCCCTAAGAAGGTTGCTCCGCAGGCAGAAAAGGCAGAAGCTGAGGCTGTAGTTGAAGAAAAAGCCGAAGAAAAACCTGCAAAGAAGGTTTCCGCTTCAATGAAAAAAGACGAATTGATTGCTTTTGCGAAAGAAAACAATATCGCTGTCGACGAAAAGGCGACAAAGGCTGTAATCATCGAAGCGATTGAAGCAGCGTTAAAGTAATTTATCTTATACGGTTAGGAGGTACTTTTTATGGCAAGTAAAAAAGGTGTAGGTAGCTCTAAGAACGGTCGTGATTCCGAGTCCAAACGTCTTGGACTGAAAGCCGGCGACGGTCAGTTCGTAAGCGCAGGCAGCATTCTCGTAAGACAGAGAGGAACAAAGTTCCACCCGGGCAACAATGTTGGCATCGGCGGTGACGATACGCTGTTCGCGAAGATCGACGGAGCAGTTAAGTTCGAAAGAAAAGACAAGACCAGAAAACAGGTTAGCGTTTATTCAAAAGAAGCTTAATCAGATTTTTAGACCCTGTACAGTTTTGCACAGGGTCTTTTTTCGCAAAGGAGGCTTAGATTATGTTCGTAGACAGAGCCAAAATCTATATAAAATCCGGCAAGGGCGGCGACGGAGCCGTAACCTTCAGACGAGAACCCTATGTGCCGGAGGGCGGTCCCGACGGCGGAGACGGCGGCAAAGGCGGCGACGTTATCTTTATGGCAGACCGGAACCTTCGAACACTCATGGACTTTAAATACAAGAAAAAATACGAAGCCGAATCCGGACAAAACGGTATGAAAAAGAAAAGATTCGGCAAATCCGGCGAGGATCTGGTAATCAAGGTTCCCCTTGGAACGATCATCATAGACGAAGCCAGCGGTCTTGTGATGAAGGACTTGACCGAGGACGGCGAATCGTTTGTGGCGGCAAAGGGCGGCAGAGGCGGCAAGGGCAACACAAACTTTAAAAACTCCGTAAGACAGGCGCCGAACTTCGCGGAAGCGGGAGGCGCGGCAAAGGAAAGAAACGTGATTCTCGAACTGAAACTGATTGCAGACGTAGGTCTGGTGGGCTTTCCGAATGTGGGAAAATCCTCGCTTCTTGCGGTTGCAACCAGCGCCCGGCCGAAGATCGCAAACTATCATTTCACCACCATCGACCCGAATCTGGGAGTCGTGCATATCTATGACAGCAGCTTCGTGATGGCGGATATTGCGGGAATTATCGAGGGCGCCAGCGAAGGTCTTGGAATGGGCTTTAAATTCCTCAAACACATCGAGCGAACCAAGGTTCTGATTCATGTGGTGGACGTTTCCGGCAGCGAGGGGCGGAATCCCATTGAAGATTTTAATAAAATCAACAAGGAGCTGGAAGCATACAGCCCGCGGATTCTCAAAAAGCCTCAGCTTGTGGCTGCAAATAAAATTGACATGATCCCGGAGGACGACCCGCAGTATCTGGAATTTAAGAAATACGTCGAAGACCTGGGCTACAAGGTGTTCCCCATGTCGGCGCCTCTTAATTTGGGCGTTGAAGAGATTTTGGGGGCGGCTCTTAACGAGCTTAACCGAATGGAGCAGAACCCTGCCTTGCAGGAAGAAGATCCGACGGAATTCTTTGACTTTGAGGCGGAGGACAGCGATCCGACCTATCGCGATATTCTCTGCGGATACGACGAGGAAGAGGACGTTTACACCCTCAGCGGCAAGCAGCTTTCGAAAATCTTCAAATCCACCAATTTCAACGACATGGGCTCTCTTCGCTACCTTTACAAATACATCGAAAAGCGTGGCGCCATCGACGAGCTGAAGGCGCTTGGACTGAAAGAAGGAGATACCATCAGAATCGAAGATTACGACCTTGAATACTGGGACGAATTTTAGGCAAAAAACATCGCAACACGCGGTGTTTTTTTACGGAACTTCTTCATACAATACCCATAGGAGATGTATGGAGGAGCAAAATGAAGCACAAAGAAAAGATTTTTTTACAGGTAATCATGTGCTGCTTGATTTTTACCCTTGCAAAAGCGGGAGGCGTGATGGATATCAAAGGGCTTGAGGGCATCAAAACCGCCGCAAAAGAGCAGCTTGAAAAGAATTACTCCGTTGAGGAGGTGAAGGCAAACTGCCAAGCGCTTTTCGAAAAGGCGAAGGAAACCCCTGCCGTAATCGCAAGCGCAATCGTACAGGCAAACCGGCTGGGAGAATACGGGCAGCCCATAGACGAGGACGCCGACACGAAAGAACGCTGCGTCTACGCCGTGAGCGCCGGAGAGGTCACAGAGTCGGGAATCAGCAAAGAACTGGGAGTCTTTATTAAAATCCAGCATGAGGCGAAAACCTCAACCTACGGCAATCTTTCCGAGATAAAGGTTGTGCAGGGCGATAAAGTAAAAAAAGGGGATATCATCGGCATTTATGAGTCCCATAGCGACAAAGAGTTCTATTACAAGTTAGAGGAAAATTCTCAGGGAAATTTGCAAACTTAATACAAAACCCAAGGATTCTGTGGTAAAATGGTTGAGTGAAAAATTTTAACAAAGGAAAAAATCGAATGGAATTACAGTACAAACTGGATCAATTACTAAAAAGGGCGGAAAAGCCGGGAAGATACATCGGCGGAGAAATCAATTCTGCAAAAAAAGATCCAAAAACAGTCGAGGCGAACTTTGCGTTTGCTTTTCCGGATATATACGAAATCGGAATGTCTTATCTGGGGCTTCAGATCTTGTACCACGAACTGAACAAACGGGAAAATATATTTTGCCAGCGGGTTTTTGCCCCCGCCGTAGATATGGAAGAGATGATGCGGGCGGAACAGGTGCCGCTTATGACGCTGGAAACCAAGACCCCCGTAAGGGAAATGGATATCGTTGGATTTACGCTTCAGTATGAGATGTCCTTTACGACGGTGCTGAATATGCTGGATCTGTCCGGTATGCCGGTGTTTGCCTCGGAAAGAGGCGAGGAGTTTCCCATTGTCATCGCCGGAGGTCCCTGTGCCTTCAACCCGGAACCCCTTGCGGACTTTATTGACGCTTTCCTCATCGGCGACGGAGAAGAACTCTTGCCCGGATTTGTGGAAAAATATATCGAGTGCAAGAAAGAAGGCAGGAGCAAGGGCGATACCCTGCGGGAGCTTTCGAAAATGCAGGGCGTATACGTTCCTTGCCTTTACGATGTGAAGTATAACGAGGACGGGACGATAAAAGAATTATGTAAACTATATGAGAACGCGCCCCTTCCCGTTACCCGGGTGATACTTCCCTCCATCGAAGAAACGGACTTCCCGACAAATCCGATTATTCCAATGGTTGAGGCGGTTCACGACAGGGCAGTCACGGAAACCTTCCGGGGCTGCACCAGAGGCTGTCGATTCTGTCAGGCAGGCATGATTTACCGTCCGGTGAGGGAAAGAAGCAAGGAGCGGATTTTGCAGCTTGCAAAGGACCAGCTTGCAAATACAGGGCACGACGAGCTTTCTCTGCTTTCGCTTTCTACCAGCGACTATTCGCGCTTCGAGGAGCTAGCCACGGAATTGATCGATTATACCAAAAAAGAAA
This sequence comes from Bacteroides stercoris, assembly GCA_963635155.1. GTDB lineage: Bacteria > Bacillota > Clostridia > Peptostreptococcales > Anaerovoracaceae > CAG-238. The sequence continues at coordinate 22,160 of CAVHEY010000003.1, read as the reverse complement.
ACGTTTCTCTTTCCCTGCCGTCCCTTCGAATCGACAGGTTTGCCTTCGATGTTTTGAATAGGATTCAGGAATACAAAAAATCCGGACTGACCTACGCTCCGGAAGCGGGAACCCAAAGGCTGAGAGACGTAATCAATAAGGGCGTTACTGAAAAGGATATCTACGAGTCCATCGAGCAGGCGCTGGAACTGGGCTGGAAGCATATCAAGCTCTATTTTATGATCGGGCTGCCTACGGAAACCTACGAGGATCTCGACGGAATCGTTGAAATTGCAAAGAATATCAGGGAACTGAATTACAAGGTCAACGGACCGAAGGGCGGCAGATTCAATCTGACCGTCAGCGTTTCAAACTTTGTTCCCAAAGCCCACACCCCTTTCCAGTGGGAGGCGCAAAATACCGCGGAGGAATTTGCGGACAAGCACAATTATCTGGCGGAACGTCTGAGAATAAAGGGGGTTACCTTCAATTACCACGACAATACCACCAGTGCCTACGAAGCAGTGTTTGCAAGGGGAGACAGAAGGTGCGGCAGGCTTCTCTACGAGGCGTTTCGCGCAGGCTGTAAGTTCGATGGCTGGACGGAACATTTTAAGCCGGAGGCGTGGGAAACCGCATTTGAAAAAAGCGGAATAGACAGGGATTTTTATACCACAAGAAAGCGCAGCTTCGATGAAATTTTGCCATGGGATATCGTGGACAGCGGAATTTCCAAAAGGTTTCTTGAAAGCGAAGCGAAAAAAGCCGTTAAAGAAGAGATTACTCCGGACTGCCGGAAGGGCTGCACAGGCTGCGGCATGAACGGAAAAGTCCTTTGCCCGATGGCAGGAACGGCAAAGAAAGAATAGAAAGGCAGGGCTTAATTTGACCGGCAGATATGTTATTAAATTTACAAAAAACGGCTATATCAAGTATACGTCGCACCTTGACCTGCTTCGTATGTTTAAGCGGGCGTTTAAGAAAACGGAACTGGGACTCAAGTATTCGCAAGGGTTCAATCCTCACCCAAAGATGGGATTCGCCCAGCCCCTTTCCCTTGGGTATGCAAGCAAATGCGAGCTGATCGAATTTGAACTGAATGAGCCGAAAAGCGAAGGGGACATTCTTGAAAAAATGCAGGAGCAGATGCCGGAGGGTATCGAATTATTGGAATGTAAAGAACTTTCTCCGGACACGAAGCCTTTGGCGGCAAGTGCGGAGGCGGCGCTGTATAAAATATGGATACCGACAACGCTGAGCGAATCGGAATTAAAATCCCTGCTGGAAGCTTACCTTTCGCAGGAGGAGATTACGGCGATGAAGCGCCAGAAGAAAAAGAAAGAGCTGAAGCCCATAAACATACGGCCTATGATAAGAGCAGGCGAAATTCTCAAACTGGGCGAGTTCGCCATGCTGGAGGTGCTTTTGGACTGCGGAAGTCAGTCAAATTGCAGTCCGGAGCTTGTAATTTCAACCTTTTGCGCCTTTGCGGGAATCGACACCCTAAGATACGAAATCGAAGTGGAACGGGCAAAAATATTTTTTGCCAACAACTTACAAATATAGCTTGACATTCCTCCTTTTATGTTGTAACATTGTGTAAAAAGAGGAGGCGATTTCATGGAGTATTTTGGGAAGAATAAGATAATCGAAAAGCTGAAAGAACTGAAGGAACTGGCGGAAAACAAAAAAGATTTACTTAAAATAGTGGCAATCCCGGTCATGGTGATTGTTGCTGTTTTATTTTTTTGGATCAACGCGAACCAAGAGGAAATAAAAATAGACGACGCAAACCCTGGGACCGCAGAAACCGACCTTGCCGCTCAGTCCGAAACCGAAGATACCCAAGGCGGGCAAGGCAGGATTTATGTGGATATCGGCGGCGAAGTGGAGATGCCGGGGGTTTACGAGGTCAGCGAGGGAACCCGGCTTTTTCAGGTAATTGAAAGGGCCGGGGGACTTACGGAAGATGCAGATATCGACGAAATTAACCGGGCGGAAACCGTGTTCGACGGACAAAAGATTATGATAGGGGCAAAGGGCGAAGCCTCCGGCTCCGCAGGCTCCGGCGGCGAAACCAATGCTTCAAATTACGAAGAGGAGGGGAAAATAAACATAAACACCGCGGATTCCGTCCAGCTTCAGAGCATACCGGGAATCGGTCCGTCGAAGGCGGAACGCATCATCGAATATCGGCAGTCCAATGGCAGATTCAAGACCATTGACGACATAAAAAACATCTCCGGCATCGGGAATAAAACTTTTGAAAGCATAAAAGAATATATTACGGTATAATGCTTTCCAAATGAGTAAACAATAGTCAAGAGGTGATGATACTATGTTTACAAGAAAAAGGAAAGACTATCGAACGTTTATTTTTACAGGCGTTATCCTTGCCCTTTGCCTATTGATTATTGTAATCGCTTGGCCTGCGGACCCCGAACAGGCGGAGAGTGCCGACGCGGGAAAAAACGTCAACTCCGGACTGATTTCGGAGGAAAATCAAGGCTCCGATTCTGACCGGGCGTACGGCGAAGCCCCTGATGAGGAAGACGATGAAAAGGACGAAGAAGACGAGGAAGAAGATAATTTTCCCCCGGAAGAAAAAGGTGACATTTCGGGAGACTCCGAATCATATTATTTAGTAAAAAAAGCAGGGGACGCAATCAAAGTTTTTTTCGTCGATCATTCGGGCAACGAGCTGGAACTGGAAACCACGAATATCCTGTACGATATGCTCAGCTACGACGACCAGAACCTATTTGACGAAGGCTATAAAGTAAAAAGTCAGGAAGAACTTGCCGTCCTGCTGCAAGATTTTGAAAGTTAGGATAGGTTGATTTTTCCATGACAAAAAATCGAAAAAAAATAGCGATCCTGTTCGTGCTGACCCTATCGGTAATCGGAGTCATAGGCTTTATCGGCAATTCCATGAGCCAGGCGAAGCAGGCGGTGGAAGTGGTAAGCGAACGGATCCTCATTCCCGGCGGGCAGTCCGTAGGCATCAAAATGAACGTAAAGGGAGTGCTGGTGGTAGGGCTTGAAGAAATCGAAACGGAAAATGCCATCGTAAGCCCCGGATATACGGCAGGTCTTGAAATCGGAGATATCATAACGGCGATAAACGGCGAAGAGGTATACTACGCAAAAGACGTGTCCCAAATCGTAAATGCCGCAAAAGGCAAGGAGAAGGCTTCCATAAATATCAAGGTAAGTCGCAAAGACAAGACCCTTTCCTTTGATTTGATTCCGGTAAAGGAAAAAGCTAGCGGCGAATATAAGATTGGGCTTTGGGTGAAAGAAAAAATTGCAGGCATAGGCACCATGACGTTTTACGATCCGAAGACCAACGTGTTCGCCTCCCTGGGGCACGGAATCTATGAAAGCCGAACCGGAACCCTGCTGGAAGCCGGAAATGGCGAGCTTCTGCGCACCGAGGTAAAATCCATAAAGGAGGGGCAGGCGGGAAAGCCCGGCGAAATCCGAGGAGTTTTCTACGCTGAGGACGAGGCAATCGGCGAGGTAAAGAAGAACTCTCGGCTCGGGATATACGCGAAAGGAAAAAATCCCGAAAAGCTGAACTTGGCGGAGCCTGTCGTTATGGGCTATCAAGATCAGATCGAAGAGGGGGACGCGTATATTCTCACGACCATCGACGGGGACACCGTGGAAAAATTCGACATAAAGATTACGAAAGTGAATCGGCAAAGCGAGCCGGACAGCAAGAGCATGGAAATCGAAGTGTGCGACGATCGGCTGCTGAAATATTGCGGCGGAATCGTTCAGGGCATGAGCGGAAGCCCAATCATTCAAAACAATCGGCTGGTAGGCGCCGTAACCCACGTTTTTGTCAACAATCCCGCGAAGGGATACGGAATCTTTGCGGAATGGATGGTAGCCGAGGGAGAATCAATTTAAGGGCGAACTACACCTTCCTTGCTTCGTATATAGCTTCGTAACATTCTGATACCAAACGGGACACATGATAAATCGACGCAATACTACAATAAAAAGGGAAAGTGAATTGGTGTTTTCAACGAAAAACCATACAAAAGGAGGATAAAATGAAGAAAATTAGAATTGGTGTCGTAGACGATAATCGGGATTTTTGTGATGTAGTTACCGATTATTTACTAAAGCAGTCTAATATGGAAATTGCGTTCCTTGCTCATGACGGCAGGGAAGCGATAGAACGCCTTAGAAGCGGCAATTGTCCGGATATTTTGATTCTCGACCTGATTATGCCCCATTTGGACGGCTTCGGCGTTTTGGAATCATTAAACAGTATGGATCTGAAAAGCTATCCGCGAATTATCATGACCTCGTCGGTAGGTCAGGACACGATTATTCAAAGGGCGATTGACCTGGGTGCCCAGTATTACCTCGTAAAGCCAATCAACATGGCGATGCTTATTAAACGAATCAATCAGTTAAGCGACAGAATCGAAAATCGTTTCATAGGCGAACAAAAGGACAGCAAATTGAGAAAATCACTGGTACTCCGGGACTCGCTGCTGAGCAATGATCTGGAAATAGACATCACAAATTTAATCCACGAAATAGGAGTTCCCGCCCACATAAAGGGTTATCAGTACCTGAGAGACGCGATTTCGCTGGTGGTGGACAATATGGATTTGTTAAGCGCCGTAACAAAAGAACTTTATCCTACGGTAGCCTCCATGAACAATACCACGCCCAGCAGGGTGGAACGCGCCATCAGACACGCCATAGAACTCTCGTGGAACCGAGGGAAGCTGGAAACCCTCAACAATTTATTCGGATACACCATCCAAAACGACAAAGGAAAACCGACAAATTCGGAATTCATCGCAATTATCAGCGACAAGCTCCGTCTGGAGCGAAAGGTCGGATAGAATTATATTTTATAAATTTAAGCATTTTGTCTTTTGAACTTAGGATAAATAGTGTATAATGCAGAGTAGTTACAGAAGAGGAGATGTTTATATGGTTACCAAAGAACAAATCGACAGAATAAACGAATTGGCAAAGAAGAAGAAAGAAACCGGACTCACGGAGGAGGAGCTTGCAGAGCAGAAAGTCCTTTACCGGGAGTATATCGACGCTTTCAAGGCGAATCTGAAAGCCCAGCTTGACACCATCGAAGTCGTTGACGACGATAAGGTCGAGGTGGAAAAGATCGAAGAGGAAGTCACCGCGCTTGAGGAAACCCTCGAAGAAAGCGAAGAAAAATTTAATTAATTGAATAAAAAAATATCAAACAGAGTCGGGATTTTGACAAATTTCTCGGCTCTTTTGTTTTATATTGAGATTAGCATTTATACTATCGGCGAAAGTGTGAATAATAGATAAGAGGAGAACACAAATGAGAAGGAAAGTTTTTCGAACTGCGGTGATTTTAACGGCGATTTTGGCAGTAGCGGTCTTGTTTTCGGCAGGGAGCGCCGGCAGCGAGGGAATCGTCAGGAGCGCGATTTGTCAGCGGACGGAAGTGATGAACGACTATTTTTCCGGAGAACTGAGTTATAAAGAAGCTTGCCAAATCCTTAGGGATACCGAAAGCGGCGTCTTGCTGGAAGAAGATATCGACGCCCTTACGAATTTTTTTGCCACGGATATCGAGGAGGTTTGCGGTTATAAAATAAAAAATATCGAAATCAACTATGAGGACGAAGATATCATCTGTGCTTTCGTGTCCATGGATTGGGTTGTACGAAGTTTGGACGAGCTTTATCGCAGCTCCGGAACGGCGGAAATCACGGGTAATTACAGTATAATTATAGAAAAAGAGGATAGCACGTACAGGCTGGCGCAGTTTTCGTGAAATTCCCCCAAAATGACGGTAAAACTGCCGACTTTTTTGAAAAAAGGTGTTTATTTTCTGCGATTTTTTGGTATAATGTTTTAGTAAAAACAAGCGGTCCTATGCGGCTGATTTTTTAATATACATATCCAAGTTCAAAGGAGCGATAATAGATGAGAAACGTTTATCTCGACTACTCCGCGACCACGCCGGTCAAAGAGGAAGTTTTAAAAGAAATGATACCTTATTTTACGGAAAAGTTCGGCAACCCGTCGAGCCTTTACGACAAGGGGCTTGAAGCCAAAGGCGCTGTGACCCACGCCAGAGAGCAGGTTGCGGCTCTGATTAACGCAGACCCGAAGGAAATCTACTTTACCGCAGGGGGAACCGAAGCGGACAACTGGTCGCTTATGGGCGTGGCGGACAAGCTGAAGGACAAGGGAAACCACATCATCACCACAAAGATCGAGCATCACGCGATTTTGCATACCTGCGCTTTCCTGGAAAAACACGGCTACGACGTTACTTACCTTGACATCGATAAGGACGGCAGAATCAGCCTTGAGCAGCTGGAAAACGCCATTACGGACAAGACGATCCTGATCAGCGTTATGATGGTAAACAACGAAATCGGCACCGTTCAGCCCATAAAGGAAATCGGAAAGATCGCAAAAGCCCACAAGATTATTTTCCATACCGATGCGGTTCAGGCACTGGGAAATGTGCCAATTGACGTGAAAGACATGGGAATCGATTTGATGTCCATGTCCTCCCATAAAATTTACGGCCCTAAGGGAGAAGGTGCGCTTTTCATGAGAAAGGGCTTGCGGATTTCAAACTTTATCCACGGCGGCGCGCAGGAAAACAGCAAGAGAGCCGGCACCGAGAACCTTACGGGCATCGTAGGCTTCGGCAAGGCGGCGGAACTTGCAAAGGCAAATTTCGAAAGTCACGTGAAACATTGCAGCGAGCTTAGAAACTATCTGGTGGACAGAATCCTTAAAGAAATTCCGGATACGCAGCTCAACGGAACCATGGAGGGCAGACACCCTGGAAACGCAAACATTACGTTCAAGTACATCGAGGGAGAATCGATTTTGCTGCTTTTGAACCAGTTCGGAATCAGCGTTTCCACAGGCTCGGCTTGCTCGTCCTCTTCCCTTGAGCCATCTCATGTACTGATGGCGCTTGGAATTCCGGTAGAGATGATTCACGGAACGGTAAGATTTACCGTAGGCGACTTCACGACGAAGGAAGACATTGATTATGTAGTAGATCATCTGAAAACGATTGTAGAAAAGTTAAGGGCGTTGTCCCCGATTAACGCAGAGAAAGGTTGGTAGAAATATGGCATTATATAACGATACGGTAATGGAACATTTCCTGAATCCTAAAAATGTAGGAGAAATGGAAAATCCCGACGGAAAAGGCATTTACGGAAGCCCGGTTTGCGGCGACATGATGCAGATTGAGATTAAGGTTGACGAAAACGATATCATCACGGACGCCAAATTTAAAACCTTCGGATGCGGTTCGGCAATCGCATCTTCCAGCATGGCAACCTCGATGATTATCGGAAAATCCGTTGAAGAAGCCTTAAAACTCACAAATAAAGAGATTATCGACGAACTTGGAGGACTTCCGGCGGTCAAGATCCATTGTTCGGTTCTTGCAGATAAAGCGATAAAAAATGCGATTTACGACTATGCGATGAAAAACGGCAAGAAGTACAAGGCGCTGGAGGGTTACGACCCTAACGCCGATGAGGACGAGGACGAACATGGAGCTGAACAGGAATAAAGTATTACTGGGATTAAGCGGCGGAGTCGATAGCGCGACCGCCGCTTTATTATTAAAGAACAAAGGATTTACCGTCACCGGATATTATTTTGACGTGGCAGGAAACAACGAAAAAGGAAAAAATGAGGCGGCGGCGGTGGCTGCGCAGCTTGGCATCGACTTTATATATGAGGACGTTTCCGCTGATTTCGGAAAAATCGTTATCGGCAATTTTATCGACGAATATCTTCACGGCAGGACTCCAAATCCCTGCGTGATGTGTAACCCCAATGTAAAGTTTAAGCGGCTGATCGCCCACGCAAACGAAATCGGAGCCTATTATATCGCCACGGGACACTACTGCCGCATAGCCCATGACGAAGCGGCGGACAAGTTCTACATAAGGCGCGCCGCCAGCGAAAAAAAGGATCAGTCCTATATGCTGTATCGTCTGGGTCAGGAGGTTCTGAGCCGTCTGATTTTCCCTCTTGGGGAGTTTGAAAGCAAGGACGTAACCAGAAACCTTGCCCGGGAAAACAGCCTGCAAAACGCAGAAAAAAAGGACAGTCAGGAAATTTGCTTCATCGATCCGACCGATAACTACGCGGAATATATTAAGCGGGCGGGATTTTCTTCCGCGCCGGGAAATTTTGTCGACAAAACCGGCAAGATTTTAGGCAAACATGAGGGAATCCTTAACTATACCATAGGGCAGCGAAAGGGGCTTGGCATAGCTCTGGGGAAACCCGCCTTTGTCACCGAAATCGACTACGAAAAAAACACCGTTACCCTTGGAGAGAACGAGGATTTGTTTAACAGAGAAGTTGTCTCCGAAAACAATGTATTCGCGGCATACCCTGCGGAAGCCTACGACGGGAAAAAGGTTCTGGCGAAGGTGCGATATTCGGCGCCTCCTACGGAAGCAATTATAAAAATCGACGGAAAACAGGTGATCACGGAGTTTAAGGAAGCACAGCGGGCGGCGACACCCGGTCAATCCATAGTTTTTTACGAAGAAGACAGGGTAATCGGCGGCGGATTTATCGAAAAATAAAGAAAATGAAGAAAAGTCTATGGTATACATAGACTTTTTGCACTAAATATGATACAATAAATCATTAAGTTTTTTTGTTAAAAACTACAAATTAGGCATGATATTGTATACATTTTTCTAGGAGGAATTTTATATATGGAAAAGTTAGGGTTAAACGAAATACGTTCGAGATTTCTCAAATTTTATGAAAGCAAAGACCATTATGTGGGTAAATCTGCAAGTCTCATTCCGAGAAACGACAAGTCGATTCTTATCATAAACTCCGGAATGGCGCCCCTTAAAGCATATTTTGCGGGAACGGAAACTCCGCCGAAAAAGAGAATGTGTACCTGCCAGAAGTGTATCAGAACCGGGGACATCGACAATGTGGGTCATACCGCAAGACACGGTACTTTCTTCGAAATGCTTGGAAACTTCAGCTTTGGAGACTATTTTAAGAAAGAATCCCTTACCTGGGGCATTGAATTCCTGACGGAGCACCTTGGATTTACCATGGACAGGCTGTGGGCGACGGTTTATCTTGACGACGAAGAAGCCATCGGAATCTGGAAATCCTTAGGAATGAACCCGGATCATATTGTAAGGCTCGGCAAGGAAGATAACTTCTGGGAAATCGGTCTTGGACCTTGCGGACCGGACTCGGAAATCTTCTACGACAGAGGGGAAGAATTTGGCTGCGGAAGCCCTGACTGCAAACCGGGCTGCGACTGCGACAGATTCATCGAAATCTGGAACCACGTTTTCACCCAGTTCAGCAAAGAGGAAGACGGCTCCTATTCCAATCTTGCCCACCCGAATATCGACACCGGCATGGGGCTGGAAAGAATGGCTTGCGTTATGCAGGGTACGGACTCCATCTTTGATGTGGACACCATCAAGCACATCTTAGAGGGTGTAGTGGAAAAATCCGGCGTTGCGTACCACGACGGCGCAGAGCCTACGGACGTTTCCATCAGAATTATCACCGACCATTTGAGAGCCATGACCTTTATGATTGCCGACGGTATCATGCCGTCAAACGAGGGCAGGGGCTACGTTCTCAGAAGATTGCTCAGAAGAGCCGCCCGCCACGGAAAGCTGCTGGGAATCAAAGGAACATTCCTTGTTGAACTTTCAAACAGAGTCATTGAAGTTTCAGGAGAGGCCTATCCGGAGCTTGTGGAAAAGAAAGACTATATTCAGAAAATCATACAGGTGGAGGAAGAGAATTTCGCCGCTACCATAGATAAGGGCGAAGAAATCATCGCCGATTACATTGCAGAGCTGAAAAAAGAGGGAAAAACCGTTCTGGACGGAGCAAGAGCTTTCAAGTTGTACGATACCTTCGGTTTCCCCCTTGAACTCACGGAAGAAATCCTCGCAGAAAACGGCTTTACCGCTGACGAAGAGGGCTTCAAGGCTCGTATGCAGGCTCAAAAGGAGCTGGCTCGCAAGAACAGAAAGTCAAACGAAGACGAGGGCTGGGACAAGAACGAGCTGGAACTTGATGTTGAAAAAACGATATTTACAGGATATGATAACTTGCTGGATACAGGCAAAGTCTTAGCAATTATCAGCGAGGGCAAAACCGTTGATTCCGTAAGAGATGGAAACAAAGCGGTTATCATTCTGGATAAAACCCCGTTCTACGCAGAAGGCGGCGGTCAAGTTTGCGATAAAGGATTTATGTCAACCATTGTTGAAGCCGGCGAGGAAAAGATTTTCGATGCCGAAGTTCTCAAAGTAGAAAAGAAAGACGGCGTGTTCTATCACACGGTTCAGGTGCTTTCGAACGAAATCAAGGTTGGGGACGAGGTTCTTCTTGCCGTTGACCCGGAAAAGAGACACTGCACCGAAAGAAATCATACCGCTACCCATCTTTTGCAAAAGGCGTTGAGAGAAATCGTGGGAACCCACGTTGAGCAGGCAGGCTCCATGGTAAACGAAAACCTTCTTCGCTTTGACTTTTCGCACTTTGAGGCTGTAACACCGGCTCAGCTTGCAGAAATCGAGGCAAGGGTAAACGAGGTCATCAACAACTTCCTGCCGGTTTCGGTAACCGAAATGTCCATGGAAGACGCCCAAAAAACCGGCGCCATGGCTCTCTTCGGAGAAAAATACGGCGCGGTTGTTCGTGTTGTAAACGCAGGAGACTGGTCGGTGGAGCTTTGCGGCGGAACCCACGTAAAAAATACCGGGGAAATCGGTGCCTTCAAAATTCTTTCCGAGGGAGGCGTTGCTTCCGGCGTAAGACGTATCGAAGCGGTTACGGGAACCGGTGTTCTCACCGCTGCAAAGAGCGCGGAAGAAACCATCGCAAATGTGTGCGACACGCTTAAATGCAACAAAAATGCGCTTGCCGACAAGGCAAAATCCATGTCCGAAGAGCTGAAAACTCTCAAAAAAGAGCTGGAAGAGCTGAAAAAAGCCGCTATGGGCGGCGAGGTTGACGCTATGGTTGCCGAGGCAAAGGAAATCAACGGAATACGCCTTATCACCAAGGAGTTTAAGGATTACAATATCAACGATTTGCGGTCACTCTCCGACGACATCAAGGCGTCCCATAAGGGAATCGTGATGGTATTTGCCACGGTAAACGGCGAAAAGGTAACGTTCATGGTATCCATTACCGATGACCTGCTGGAAAAAGGGCTCCATGCAGGAAATATGATCAAGCAGATTGCGGCAGCCTGCGGCGGCGGTGGCGGCGGAAAAGCCGACATGGCTCAGGCTGGGGCAAAGGACCCTTCAAAAATTAATGATGCATTTGTAGTTGCAGAATCCCTGATAAAATAGTATAATTTCTTCATAGAGAGTATACGGTGTATACAAGGCTAAGAAGTTAATGTATTGGTAATAAGGAATAGGGGGCATTTCAATGGAAAAGAATACGATCATGTTTGATTCCTTCAAAATGCAGAAAACAAACAAACAAATTATCGAAGAGGTTTATCGCGCGCTTGAAGAAAAAGATTATAACCCAATCGACCAGTTGGTTGGATATCTTATATCAGGCGATCCTTCGTATATCACAAGCTACAACAACGCCAGAACGATGATCAAAAGCGTAGACAGAGACGAGCTTATCGCCGAAATGCTTTGTGAATATGTCGGAATTGATAAATAAGGACGTAAGCGGGCGCATTGCCCGCTTATTCTTTGTGAAAACAAAAACAACTTTAAAACTTTAAATCGAAAGGAAATTACAAAATGAGAAAAATCGCGCTGGACGTGGGAGATAAGACCGTCGGAATTGCGGTTTCCGACCCCCTTAACATTACCGCCCAGGGACTTATGACGTTGGAAAGGGTAGGAATTCGCAAAGACACTGGAAAAATCCTTGACCTGGTAAAGGAATACGACTGCGATACCATAGTGATCGGTCTAAACAAAAATTTGGACGGTTCCGACAGTATACAAACCGAAAAGGTATACGAATTCAGAACCATGCTGGAAAATAAGATGCGCTCCACGGGAATGAAAGGAATCGAGGTGGTTTGGCAGGACGAACGGTTCACAACCGTGATTGCCGAACGGGTTTTAATCGAAGCCGACGTGAAGCGAAAAGACAGAAAAAAAGTGATCGATAAGCAGGCAGCGGTAGTAATCTTACAAAGCTATCTGGATAGCTTAAAATGAACAGAAACATGAGGTTAAAAGGTTAAAGATGAAAGAATTTTTAGCGAGAAAAGACATTGTAATTTCCGTAAAACGTTATGGAATCGACGCCCTGGGCGCAATGGCGCAGGGCTTATTTTGCACCTTACTGATCGGAACCATCATTAACACCCTTGGAACACAGCTTAACATCGCCGCTCTGACGATGACGGTGGTCACCATCAATGAAGTTCCCTATACCATCGGGGGACTTGCCTCTGCCATGTGCGGTCCCGGAATGGCGGTGGCAATCGGATACGCTCTTCATTGTCCGCCTCTGGTGCTGTTTTCCCTGATTTCGGTAGGCTTTGCGTCCAACGCTTTAGGCGGGGCAGGGGGACCACTCGCAGTTTTGTTCGTGGCAATCATCGCCTCGGAAGTCGGCAAAGCCGTGTCCAAGGAAACGAAAATCGATATTCTGGTAACGCCTATGGTTACCATCGGCGTGGGCGTTGCCTTATCTGCATGGTGGGCGCCGGCTCTGGGAGCTGCCGCAATGAAAGTCGGAAATATCATCATGTGGGCAACGGAGCTTCAACCGTTCCTTATGGGAATCCTGGTTTCGGTTATCGTAGGGGTAGCCCTTACGCTTCCGATTTCCTCGGCGGCCATATGCGCCGCGCTTCAGTTAACCGGGCTTGCCGGAGGGGCTGCGGTGGCAGGCTGCTGCGCGCAAATGGTAGGCTTTGCCGTAATGTCCTTCAAGGAAAACAGATGGGGCGGAATCATCTCTCAGGGGCTTGGAACCTCCATGCTCCAGATGGGTAATATCGTAAGAAATCCTCGGATTTGGATCGCGCCGACCCTTACATCTGCCATTACGGGACCCATTGCAACCTGCGTCTTTAAGATGGAAATGAACGGACCCGCAATTTCTTCCGGAATGGGAACCTGCGGTCTTGTGGGACCGATAGGGGTTTACACCGGCTGGGTAGACGAGATTGCGGCGGGGGCAAGAGCCGCTATAACGAGTACAGATTGGATAGGGCTTGCGCTGATCGCGATTATTTTACCGGCAGTTTTGTGTCCGCTTATCAATCTGTTCTTTAGGAAGATTGGCTGGGTAAAAGACGGCGATTTAACACTTGCATAGAAAGTTAGAACAGCCGCCTCGTGAATAAAATAAATATTTGCGGGGCGGCGGCGCATCATATAGAAATATAATAGGGATAGGTATCTGCGAAAATGTCAACGATTGCAAGATATGAAAAGCAACCGGTAAAAAAACTCTTGACAGGGGAAGGATAATCGTTGGTATTGTATTTGTATTGTAGATGTGTCAAGAAACTATTCCTAAAATCATAATTTTCGGAATAGTTAATCGCGTATTTAGATAAATGGCTTTTCTGTCTGTCTTATTCTACTGACTGTTTATATCTACTTATACCTACTATCTACTGCCTGCAAATCCACAGGATTCTCGCGATTTTAGAATATTCCGCTTTTTTCTGGTGATATCCCAAACTGCTTATTAAGATATTCTCAGCTGCCTATCAGGAAATCTAAAATATTCATGCCTGTTGATGTTTTCGCCCGGTATAATTCCGTATATCCGCAGTCCGCGCAGCTTATGGTTATAAACTTCTTGTTCTGTATGTCGAATACCTTCGCAAAGTTTCCGCCTGTTGCTTGAAACTGATCGTCCACATAACTTTTACATCCGCATTTCGGACAAACATACTGCATATTCTCCATTGTTGTCTTCTCCTTCCATAATTTTATTTCATCGATACAAGGATACATATATGATAGCATTTTCGAAGGTTCAAAGCAAGTATTTGCAACGGTTTTACGACTTGTGACGAACTCTGACTATTCGTGCAGAAACAGCGAGGCTCTATTTTGCGTTTTAAGCGACTTTTTTAACCTCCTATGAGGGTTTATACCTCCGGATTCGGTTTATTTTTCGCATAAATATCCCTTAACCGCTAAATACAACGAAAATCACACGAAGAACCATTCAACTATAAAACACGATAGAATAATGATGAAATGTGTTTGAGAAACGGCAAAATTTATGGAGGCTTACCGTTTCTCATCTATAGTTACTTATAAATCGGGACCTGAATCGTCATTCCGGCATACAAATCCGCCGCCGAGATGTCGTTAACCTTGCAGAGCTTGTAAACAGCTTCTCTGGTATCCATATCCTGAGGCATATAATTTTCGGCAATGGACCACAAAGTATCGCCGGATACGATTTGAACGTCCATGTAGTCGGTTCTGGTCAAGCTGGCAGCTGTATTGAAGCCCAATGCGAAATTAACTGCCGTAGTCAAAATAACGATTGTCAAAACCACAAATACCGTGAATCTGAATTTATTAACTACCTTATAACTTCTGCTCATAGGTCAACGCCCCTTTCAAAACATTTGTTCTTTTCTTTAATATAGCAGAATAAATGTTCGTTGTCAAGGACTTTTTTAAACAAATGTTCGTAAAAGCATTTGAATTATTTTCAAATTATTTTCTATCGTCGCAATCAGTTGAATATGGAAATAATTCTCCATGAACCAAGGGCAATCAAACCCGGAATCCCTATTCCTAAGGCAGCGTTTGCAACAAGCAGATAAACTCCGGCTCGGTACTGCCTGTCATAAACATCGATAAAGCCGAGGAAACAGCCGAGCAAAGCAGAACCGAGCCCTACCCGCAGAGCGATCACACTGAAAAGCGAAAGCTGCGCCGCCGCCGGAAGATGCCTTAACATAATTAAAATGAATGCGAAAATTAACGATAAAACACAAAGCCCCGCGGTTACAAAAGATATTTTATTGAATATGGTAAGAGAACGAAAATACCTGATAACCTGCGGCGGATTAAGAGAAAAGCGTTCTGCGTTTTTTTCGGCGTGTTTTTTCACCTGCACGGTTTCGCTGCTCTCTTTTGAAGATTCCGTCTCCCGAGAGTCCGGCTTATGTTCTTCGTTTAAAAGGAAGTCAACGGATACGCCTAGGGCATTTGCCAGCGGCACCAGAAGCGAAATTTCCGGATAGCCCTCCTCTGTTTCCCAACGGGAAATCGTCTTGTTGCTTACATTGAGCATCTCTGCAAGCCGGGACTGGGTAAGTCCCTTCTCTTTCCGCAATTTTGCAATTTTTTCCCCGATCGTGATAGCGTTCATAATTCAAATTTCCTTTCTACCCCTCTATCCCATCGTCTTTTCATTATAGCAAAAGGGAAAAGAAAATGATAGCTATTTTTTGAAGAATTTGTCTATGATTCGTGGACAAGGTAAAAAGCATTGAAATTTCAAGAATTGATATAGCTAATTTCTGATCTTATGATAAATTTTATCTAAAAACCCATTGATTTTTTTTCGAAAAATAACGCACAATATGCAGGCGATCACCGCTACACCCAGCAGGATTCCCACGCCGATATACGCCCCGCTTTCCGCCATGGAGCCGATGAGCAGGCAGCCGATCATGCCCGGCAGTCTCCCTATGGACGCCAGCAGAATAAAGGGCTTGAAGCGCATTTCGGAGGCTCCGGCGGCGTAACTGAGCATATCCTTGGGAATTCCCGGTATCAAATAAAGAAAGAAAATAAGCGTGTATGCCTGTTTGGAATTTAGCCGCCGGATATAATAGGACATCTTTTTCTCTCCGAAGAAAATGTGCAGAAAATCACGCCCGAGAAGCCTTGCAAGCATAAACGAAATGCCGGTGCCGATTATCGCTCCCACCATCGCATACAGCAAGGCACTCCAAAATCCGAACAGATAACCTGCCGCCACCTGAAAAACCTGACCGGGAATTACGCTTATCACGATTTGAATGATTTGGAACGCAATATAAATCAGCGCTGACTCGCCCTTATAGCTGTTCAGAAATTCAACGATTTTGTCGATATCCCGAAAGCCCATGAGCCATTCAAGCTTGAAAAAATAAAGATACAGAGGAACCCCGGCTACAATCAAAACCAGCAGGGAGATCTTTATCACAGAAAAAACAAGCTTCCCCCGTTGATTTTTCTCGGTAGTCTTCAGGTTCTCAATGCCCGCGTCGAATTCCTGCTTTCGTTCTTCTTTTTTGCGTTTTCTTTTATCTCTATCCATTTTGCCCCTGATTTATCTCTGATTTTTCTCTAAAATTCCCCTATGATTTCCCCATAATTTGCATTTACAGTGTGATTAAGCCTTTTTTGTAAAGGGTATCGATTGCCTTGATTACCCCAAATTTTGAGTGTTCGTAGGTAAGCCCTCCCTGAAAATACGCGATATACGGCTCCCGCATCGGTCCGTCTGCCGAAAGCTCGATGGTGGAGCCTTGAACAAAGGCTCCCGCTGCCATGATGACCTGATCCTCGTAGCCCGGCATATCTCCGGGAACCGGCTTGGCAAAGCTGTCCACCGGAGCCGCCGCCTGAATCCCCTCGCAAAAGGCGATCATCTTATCCGGAGCGTTGAATTTTATGGACTGAACGATGTCCGAGCGATTTGCCGCGGTTTTCGGCGAAACTTCAAAGCCTAGCATTTCAAAGGCTCTGCCGCAGAGTATCGCGCCTTTCAGCGCGGCGTTTGCAGCTCTGGGCGCTGTAAAGAATCCCTGAAGCATCGTTCGGGTCTGCCCGTAAGTCAGTCCGCACTCCCCGCCTATTCCGGGACAGGTCATGCGATACTGAATCTGATCGACGAGATCCTGTCTGCCGGCAATGTAGGCGCCGCTGAGCACGATGCCGCCGCCGGGGTTTTTAATCAGAGAGGACGCCATAACGTCTGCCCCCACATCTGTGGGCTCCTTCGTATCGAGAAATTCGCCGTAGGAATTGTCCACCATCTTGACGATGCTCGGATTTACCGCCTCAATTTCCCGCATCAGCCTCTCAATTTCCTCCATGGTAATTGCTTTCCTCCAGGAGTACCCCGTGGCACGCTGGGCGGTGATCATCTTCGTTTTGCTTGAAATTGCAGCCTTTACACCCTCTATATCGATGGAGCCGTCCGGGAGCAGATCCACTTGTTTGAAGGTAACGCCGTAGTCCCTGAGGGAACCGTTTCCCGGCGTATAATTCGTCAGTCCGATGACCGTCTGCAAGGTGTCATATGGCTCCCCGGTGGCATAAATCAGCTCGTCTCCCGGTCTTAAAATCCCCAGAAGCGTCGTGGCAAGGGCGTGGGTTCCGTTTACAAAGGTGGTCCGAACCAGTGCCGCATCAGTATGGAAAACGTCGGCAAACACCGCCTCGATGGCGTCTCTTCCCGCGTCGTCATAGCCGTATCCGGTTTGCCAGCCGAAGTGCATATTGCGAATCCTGTTTTTTTGGAAAGCCGCCAAAACCTTGTACTGATTATAAGCCATGATGTCCTCAAGCCGCGCAAATTCGCCCAAAACCTCTTTTTCGGCTTCCTGGACGATTTCCGTGACCTTTGGATCTATCTTAAACTCTTCTGTCAAAAATTGAGCTGTTTTTTCGTATTGCATCTTATTTTTCTGTCCTTTCTATTTCCCATTCCATGCCCTTGACCAGGTCGCGCTTTACATTGACCTTTTGTCGTGCGTAAAGCTGGGTGGTGGTAACCTGTTCATGGTCCAGTAACGCCGCCACGTCGAATATGGAATTTCCCCGTCCGATTAAACTGGTCGCCGCCGTAGCCCG
Source organism: Bacteroides stercoris (assembly GCA_963635155.1). Classification (GTDB taxonomy): domain Bacteria; phylum Bacillota; class Clostridia; order Peptostreptococcales; family Anaerovoracaceae; genus CAG-238. Next base: position 4,329 of record CAVHEY010000003.1, on the reverse strand, counting down.
CAGCTTGTGGGGGCTGTATCCGGCGCGCCTGCTGGTACTGAGGGCGATTGACGTATATTTTTTTACCAGCTCCCGTATCTGCCGATCGGTCATGCGTCTTCCCTGAAGGGACAGGAAAAGCGCGTCCTTGTTTTCTTCGGACAAATCCGCATCGCGAGGTCTTTCGTTATCGATATAATCGCTTAGAACCGCCGTGACGGACTTATTCAGTGGCATTACAGACTCCTTGCCCCGTTTCCTGTAAACGATAAATTCCCCCCGATTAAAATTAAAGGAGGAAAGATTCAGCTGCTGAAGCTCCGAAAGCCGCAAACCATAGGTGAGGAATAGAATGAGTATCGCCTTGTCACGCTTTTTTGTCTTTTGCCAGTAGCTGAGTTCGTGGTCGGTAAGCCCTGCGCCTGTGGAAACCGCGTCCAGCATAATCATCACTTCATCATCCTGCAAAGCCTTGATTTCCCGCTCTCCGGGCTTCGGAACCCGAATCGGATCGAAGCCGTCCGTAATATTTTTCGAAAGCAGCCCGTCCCGGTAAAGCTGTTTGAACATCACCGACAGGGAAGATTTCTTCCGGGCAAGGGATTTACTGGAATTTTCGTATAGATATACGGTGTTTTCCGTCTCTACCTTGTATTTGCGGCAGTAGTCGATGAACAGATTCACGTCCACCGCCTGCACTTCCTCAAGCTCCGAAAGCTTGATTTTATCCGGCGTTTCCGCTTCCGTCAAGTCGGTTTCCTCAATGAGATATTTCATAAAAAACAAGAGGTCGTGCAGATACGCAAGCCTTGTGGCGGGCAGGACACTTCCCTTTAGATAGGAAAAATATCCCCGCATAAATTTCGGAAGCTGGCTCTCAATCTTCTCACATTCCAGGAAAATATCGTTTTCTTTTTTTATTACGTTGTCGGGTCTGTCACTTTTGTTGTGAATTTTTATCTCTTTCTGAGCCATGTCAAAATATCCTCTATTGCTTCTTCATCGCCTTGATAGTCGCTGATGTTGAACCATTTCATGTCGTTGTAACGCCGAAACCATGTGAGCTGGCGTTTTGCCAGATGGCGGCTGTTTTGCTTGATAAGGCGAATCGCTTCGTCCCGGTCATAAAGCCCGTCGAAATAGCCGATAATCTCCTTATAGCCGATGCCTTTCATGGAAATATCCTCTTCGGCAAGTCCCATTTCCAGTAAATTTTCCACTTCGCGAAACAGTCCCTCCTCCACCATTATGTCAACTCTGAGGTTGATTCGCTCGTAAAGCTCCTCTCTGTTTCTGGTAAGCCCGATTAGAACCGCATCGTAATCCGCACACTTTTTTTGGCAGTTTTTAAAGTCCGTGATGTTATTTCCCGCGGAAGCTCCCTCGATGGCGCGGATCACCTTCTTGACATTGTTGGGGTGAATGCGCTCTGCCGCTTCCGGATCGATCTCCCGAAGTTTTCCGTAAATGTATTCCGGTCCGAAAAGTTCCGCCTCTTTTTCCAAGGTTTCCCGCAGTTCATCGTCCTTCGGGGCGTTGCCAAAGTCCATATCGTAAAGCAAGGAATTGAGATAAAGCCCCGTTCCGCCGCTGACAATAGGCTTCTTTCCCCGGGAAAAAATATCCGCGATAGCATCTTTCGCCATTTTCTCGTACTTCGCTACCGAAAAAGGCTCTTTCGGATCGATTTCGTCCACCAGATGATGCACCGCCTCAGCTCGTTCCTCGGCGGTGGGCTTTGCGCTTCCGATATCCATGTATTTGTAGAGCTGCATGGAGTCGCAGGAAACGATTTCCCCGTCAAAGGCTTTTGCGGCGGCGATGGCGTATTTCGTTTTTCCCACGGCTGTAGGTCCTGCAATTACAATAATTTCTCTCATTTATAGTATCTCTTTTCGTCATGCCATATATTTATTTTATACTCGTTTGAACATCTTTTCGAGTTCATATCTTGTAAGTTTGATGAAAGTCGGTCTTCCGTGAGGACAGCTGAAGGGGTTAACGCATTTCGCAAGCTCGCTGATGAGCGCGAGGGTTTCCTCTGCCGAAAGCCTGTCCCCTGCCTTGATTGCGGCTTTGCAGGACATCATAATGAGCTTGTCCACAACCACGGTATTCCTGAAGTCCGTGGAAGATTTGATGTTCTCAATAAAATGATTGATAAAATCCTCCGCTTCCGAAAGCTCCATAAACATTGGAATTTCAGGTACTCGATAGGTATCCGGTCCGAATTCGTCAATGGTAAAGCCCATGGCTTCCAAAGCCTTTATCCAGTCATCTTTAGATTGCGTAGCCGAAACGGAGGTGTTTATGATCAAAGGTGTGAGAAGAGGCTGCCTGGTTTTTTCGGCGGCATCGTATTCCCCCACAAGTTTTTCGTAGAAAATCCTTTCCTGGGCGGCGTGTTGGTCGATAAGGTAAAAATTATCTTCGTCCACCGCGGTTATGTAGGTATTAAAAATCGTTCCGGTTACCTTGATTTCGGTGATATCAAAGGGCTTGACCGCAGGGGCGGCAATTTCTATTTCCGGTTTCGCATTTTCCTCTGTTTCCGCAGTTTTTGCGGCTTCTGCGGCTTCTGCTGCAACAAAGAGTCTCGCTTCCTTCGGGGTGTTTTTGGTCACCTCCGGCATTTCTGCCGTTGGCGCCGTTTGGGCTACTATCGGCTCATCCTCTTTGCCCCTTATCGGCTCCTCACTCCTGATTGTTGACAATAAACTTTTTATGTCAATTTGTTCCCGAACTTCGCTTTTGTCGGAATCTCCTGAGAAGCTCCGGGACGAAAAAAGATTTCCCGCGTCCACAACGGCTTCCTTTGTGGCAAGTGCCTGCCGGATTCCCCGGGAAATAAAATCCGAAATAAGGGCTTCCTCATCAAAGCGCACTTCCCTTTTGTTGGGGTGAATGTTCACATCAAGGGTACCCGGATCCACTTGAAGAAAAAGATATGCCACAGGATATCTTCCCTCAAAGAGCCGCTCCTTATAACCCATGGCAACGCCCTTTTCCATGACCTTGCTGCTTACAACCCTGCCGTTTACGAAGAAAATCTGACTGCCTCGGGTGGTTCTGCTCATGGCAGGTGTGGAAATATATCCCTCAAGAGCAAGTCCGTTTTCCGAATAGGATACCGGCACCATGTTTTTCGCGTCCACATCGTGATAAATTCTGATGATCGTATTGAGGCGGTTCCCATCACCCTGAGTGGTGAACAAAACCTTGCCGTTGTTGATAAGGCAAAATCGGATATCCTTGTAAGCCAGCGCCACCTGGGAAACAAAGTCGATGATCAGTCCGCTTTCGGCACCGTCACTCTTCATAAATTTCAACCTTGCCGGGGTGTTGTAAAATAAATCCGTAATGAGAATGGTTGTTCCGCTTGGGCAGCCCGTCTGCTCGGTTCTTACCGGCACACCGCCCCGTATCGTAAGCCGGGTTCCTGTCTTTGCCTCCGCCGTTTTGGTGATAAGCTCGCACATGGTTACGGCGGCGATGGAAGCAAGGGCTTCCCCTCGGAATCCGAGAGTTTCGATAGCGTCCAAGTCCCTTACGGAAGAAATCTTGCTTGTGGCATGACGCAAAAAAGCCGTAACGGCTTCTTCACGGGGGATCCCGCATCCATTATCGGTAACCCTTATATAGGACTTTCCGCCCTTTTTAATCTCGACTGTCACCGAGGTCGCCCCCGCGTCGATGGAGTTTTCCACAAGCTCTTTTACGATGGATACGGGTCTTTCAATGACCTCCCCAGCGGCAATCTTATCGGCAATCGCCTTGTCCAAAACTCTTATCATTTCGTTACCTCTTGCATAATCTCACGGGCAAGATTCGGATAATCGGTCATAATGCAGTCCGCACCGATGGAAATGAGATATTCCATGTCCTTTTCCTCGTCGATGGTCCAGTATTGCACCGCAATATTATTCTTATGAGCGTAGTTAATCACGGTCGTTGTGCCTAAATTAACATATTTGGATTCTTTTGCATTGGCAAAAGGAATCTGCAAAACTCCGAATTTTGCGGAATAGTCGTCTTTGTCCAGCATCGCCGATAGGTAAAAATCCAGCACCTCCGAGGCGTGGGCGCCGCGAATCAAATCCGGATACGCCTCGTCTTTGTAGTCCGAAACCTCTCCGTTGAAAGAGCCGAAAGCCACCTTGTCGACGATATCATATTTCACCAAAGTTTCATAAAGAATGTCCACGCATTTCATTCCCACCTCACCGGGATCCTTCACTTCGATTATGTAGCGATAATCTCCCGCCTCGGTAAGATACGCCAAGGCATCGTCCAGACTCAATATTTTAAGATCCTCCGGCACATCTTCGCCGTGCAAATCCTTGTAGGGAC
>CAVHEY010000002.1:21544-28582 GCA_963635155.1 Bacteroides stercoris | reverse complement strand
TCCGCGGCTGTCCACGGTGAGGAGCGCCAGCGTCGCCACAAAAAACAGCGTTGCAATCAGCAGACATTCCCAAAAATTCTTCATTTCGTTTCCTTTCATATTTGCTCACATTTGCTCACATTTGCGGCGGCTTTCCGGCGGCAGAGCCTATTTTTCGTATTTCAGCGTCTCCGCCAGAATCTTGCCGAAATATTCCGCGGTGTTTCTGACTTCTTCGATGTCGTTTCGGTTGTAGCCGATTTCCAGCAGCATATATTTCGAAGAGAGATTTTGATTGTATCGATAGCCCCTTTCCAAAACCTTTCCCGTAAATCCGTCGTATTTTTTCGCGGCGGTAGCGTTCAGCTTTTGTATAAACGCCAGGTTGGCAGAATAGGTATCCACGGCGTTGCTGACCACATAAGAGTATTTTGCGCATTTTTTCCCGCCGATGGATACGGTGGCGGCGGTTACTTCCCCGGGAACCGCGTCTCGGTGCAGGTCGATGACGCACTCGATGCTCGGATATTTTTTGAGCAGGGCTTCCGTGGTTTCGTAGGAACGGCTGTATGCCTGATTGTAGGATTTTTCGTCGTGGAGGGTCGAGTCGTGAACGCAAGGCACCCCTGCTTTGTCAAGGGTTTCCGCCAAAACGTCTCCTGCGTCCCTTACCGTGTTCAACCGCCCCTTGCGGTGATAATTTCCCTCCGATGAGGGCAGATAGGATTCCGTGGCATGGGTATGCAGGATCAGCACCACCGGGTCCTTTCCGAAGACCCGTGGCTCGGTCTCTTCCTGCGAGTCGTTTGCCACCAGCTGTATGTTGGATATGTCGCTCTTTTCCTCGGTTTGCGATGCGTTTTCCTGCCCGTCTCCGAGGTCAGCCTCTTCCTCGCCTTGGGTGGATTTTTGCCCGCCCACCGTTTGGATCTCGATGCCGGGGTATGCGGCGGAAATGCACATGATGCCGAAATTTTCCGCATTGATCTCGGATTTTTTCTCCGCAAAGGCGGCGGCAAGCCCCGTTCCCATCTCGTCTTTCGGAAGGAGCCCGTAGGATAGTGCCGCGCTCAAAACATAAACTCCCAGTATCCATTTTGCAAGTCCTCTTCTCATTCCCAGATGTTCCTCCGCCTTCTGCCGAATTTTTGCCGAAACATTTTTTCGGCTTTATTTCACCTTAGAATATATGCCGGGGTGCAGGGTTATATTTATGGCATTTGAAATAATGTCCGCAAAATCCTTGATGATTTCGTCAATGTCCGTGGAGGTTACAATCAGATCGAAACAGCCCTCTTCAAGATCATGTTCTATCTTTTTTCGGGCTGTGACCGGTTCTTTCTGCCCCGCCCCCTTCTGCTCTGCGGAATCCCGCGGGGCATTGCCGGCGCCGTCTTCCAGCCCCGCCGCCGCGTCCAAAACCAAGGTACGGGCGTCGATTACGGTGGGGACCCCGACGCTGATGACCGGACAGCCTAGGGTTCTTTCGCTGATTTCCTTGCGGCGGTTTCCCATGCCCGCTCCGGGCATGATGCCCGTGTCGCAAATCTGAATCGTGGTGCTGAGCCTATGGATATCCTTTGCGGCAAGGGCATCGATGGCGATTACCACGTCGGGATTCGCCATGGAAACCACCCGGTTTATGAGCTCTGCGGTTTCCAGCCCGGTGACTCCGGTAACCGAGGGGTTGAAACCGCACACATTTGAATAATCCGGATCCCCCTGACAGCCGAAGAGTTCAAAGAGGTGGGACGTGATCTTCACCTTGTCTGCGGTATGGGGTCCCAGACTGTCGGGGGTCACCTTTTCGTTTCCCAGACCCACCACGAGGGCTTTCAGATAATCGTCCCGCTTCACAAATTTCGCCAGCTCCTCCGCCAGCGCCGCCGCGGCTCGCTCCTTTATCCCGTTTTTCTGTTCCGCGAGTCCCTGAATTTCCAGCGTTACGTACCTGCCCCTGGGCTTTCCGAAAGCCTTCGCTCCCTCTTCATCAGTGATTTCAATATCAATCACCGAAATATCCTCGTCGATTTGGGACTGCTTCCTGCGATATCCCGTTCTGTTTCGGGCTGGCGCACTTAGCCTGTCTCCCTCACCGATGTCTCCGGCACCGACGTCTCCTACGCCTTTCTCCCCGCTTTCGCCCCTGCCCTGCGCCGCCGTCAGCATCTCGTCCAGCTCCACCGCAAGGTCTGTCCTGTAATTCATGCTCCTCTGCCTCCTTTTTGCCCCCTTTTTTCGGACTTTTTCCTATTTTCCCCTTGCAAACGCAACATTATTCGTATATAATTCAAGTTGCGAATTTGTGTCTTGTCCCGAGTCCCATTGCGCGGTTTCGGGACGCATGAAAATTTTGATAAAGTGGGGTGAAAAACACATGGCAAACATTAAATCCGCAAAGAAAAGAATCAGAGTAATCGACAAAAAAACTGCAAGGAACAGAAGAATTAAGAATCATCTTAAGGCTGTTCTGAAAAATTTCGAGGCTGCTATGGCTGAAGAAAACTTCGAACTTGCTGCTGAAAAGCTTCATCTGGCAGAAAAGAAACTGATGCAGGCTGCTGCAAAGGGAACCATTTCCAAGCACGCGGCTTCCAGAAAGGTTTCCAGATTAACCAAAAGATTCAACGCTGCAAAGGCAGCAAAATAAGTCTCACCCGTCCCCACCCGTGCATAAGTTAAATGCACAGCATGAGCAATCGAAAAACCATGGATGTGTCTCCCATGGTTTTTTTCTCATAAAGAATGACACGCCCTACACAAATAGAAGAGAAAATGAAAAGAGAAACGAAAGAAAGAAGAAAAAATGATTTTGTTTGGTAAGAAAAAGGCTTCCAAGGAAACAAGGGAAGCAAAAGGAACAAAAGAAGCGAAGGAAGCAAAAGGGGAAACCGAAGAGGAAAAAGCCGCGCGAAAGCAGGCGGAAAAGGAAGCCGCCATCGCCGCTTACAAGGAAAAGCGCAGCCTCACCCTAAGACGATTCTTTGAGATTGCGGAGCTTCCCTTCCCTGAAAAATTCGAGGCTCTGGCAGACCACCCGGTAAAGGATTTTACGGCAGACCCCCGCAGGCTCACGCCGGATTCGGTGTTCCTGTACTGGCAGGTAGGACCTCTATCCTCGGGCTATTCGGAAGATCCGCTGGAACGGGCGGTAAGCGTAGGCTGCCTTTGCATCATCACAAACACCCCCTGCGAGTTCGAGAATTCCCTGCTGATTACCGATACCAATGCGGAGGGCTACAGCGTTATCACCGACGCCTATATCCGGGCTTCCCACTACATTCGCTCGATTCATCGGGCAAAGGTCATCGCCCTCACCGGCTCCGTAGGCAAGACCTCTACGAAGGAAATGATCGAGTCGGTGCTTCGTGCCCATTACAAGAACCCGCTGGTTTCCAAGGGCAATAACAATTCCATGTTTTCCATTACGCGAAACATTCAGAAGCTGAAACGCCCCACAAACGTGTATTTGCAAGAGGTGGGAGCCTTCGTCCCGAGAACCATCGAAATTTCCGCAAAGCAGCTGGAAGCGGACATGGCAGTTTATACCAACATCGGGGTTTCCCACGTGGAAAGCTACGGCAGTCGGGAGGAGCTGGCAAAGGACAAGCTTTCCCTCTCCACCTACGGAAAGCCTGACGGGCTGGCGTTTATCAACTACGACGACGAAATCCTGATGTCCCATACATTTACCCAAAGGGTCATCACCTACAGCCTGAAAAACAGCGGGGCGGACTATTATGCGAAGGATATCAAAAAAACGGAAGATGCGGGACTTCGCTTCACCATCGTCGATAAGCTTGCAGGGGAAGAACAGGAAGCGGAGGTTTTCGTACCGGGAGAGCACAACGCCCTGAATGCGGTGGTTGCCTACGCCGTGGGCAAGGCTCTGAAGCTCAAAACCGAGGAAATCCTCGCAGGGATCGGTGCCTACAGACCCTCGGGAATGCGTCAAAACATCATTCACCCTTGCGGTTACAATATTTTCGCGGACTGCTACAACAGCTCCCTGCTTGCCATTGACAACACCCTCGCCGCCATGGACGATATCACGGTTTCCGATGGTGGCAGGCGGATCGCGGTTCTTGGCGACATTCTTGCACTGGGAGAGATCAGCGAGGATACCCACCGCCAAATTGCCGACCTGCTGGCAAAGCACAAGGTGGATCTTTTGCTGGGCTACGGCATCAATATCCGCCTTACCGTGGAAGAAGCCAATGCGCTTGGGATCCCCGCAAAATATTTCGAGGACAGAAACGCGCTGGAAGAGGAAATCCGCGCCACGGTAAAGCCGGAAGATATCCTGCTGTTTAAGGCGTCCCACGATGTGAATCTTGGTTCTTCCATCGACCGGCTTTTCGGGACGGACATCAACGAAAGCTCCAGCATCGCCCACAAGCAGTTCAGCCTGGAAACCCGGGGCGATTTCGAATACTATCTCTTCGAAACCTCCGCTTCGATCAAAAAATATCTGGGAACCGACGAAAAAGTTGAAATTCCAAGCAGTATCGAGGCAGTGGTCAAGGACGCGCTTCGGGAAACAGAGGTGAAGCGAACCTTGGCGGTGGAAAAAATCGGCAAGACCGCCTTCCGAGACAATCCATATATCAGAGAAGTCACCCTTCCGGACAGCGTTATCCGCATCAGGGACGGGGCTTTCAAAGGCTCCTCCTTGGTACGTTTTGAGGGTGCAGACAGCCTTCTTTCCATCGGCGATGAGGCTTTCGCAGACTGCCCGCAGCTGGAACGTGTAAAAATAAGCCGTAATACCGTGGAAATCGGACAAAAAATACTGGAAAACAGCCCTAGTGCAGTGTTACAATATAAATAGCTTTTGATGAATTTCGAGAGGAGAACGGAAAGGAGAAATCATGTCACTACACATTGCTGCCTCAAAGGGTCAGATTGCAGAGTCCGTGCTCATGCCCGGCGACCCTTTGAGAGCCAAATTTATCGCAGAAAACTTTTTGGAAGAGCCTGTTTGCTATACCGATATCCGCAACATGTACGGGTTTACCGGTCGTTACAAAGGCGTTCCCGTTTCCGTCCAGGGAAGCGGCATGGGTATGCCCTCTATGGGGATTTATTCCTGGGAGCTTATCACCGAATACGGGGTTCAAAATCTTATCCGCATCGGCACCGCAGGGGCTTTTACCGATGAGCTTGCGCTGGGAGACGTTTTTCTGGCTCTGGCAGCCTCCACGGATTCCAACTACCAGCACGCCTTTGACATTCCGGGGCAGTACAGCCCAAGTGCAAGCTGGAACTTGATCGAAAAGGTTTACGCCGCTTCAAAGGAAACCAACATTCCCTTTAAGGCAGGAAATGTGGTTACCTGCGATGTTTTCTACGAGTTCGGTGACTGGTGGAAAAAGTGGGCGAAGATGGGCGTAAAGGCAGTGGAAATGGAAACCGCCGCCCTTTACATGAACGCGGCATATAACGATGTCAATGCCCTTTCCATCATATCCATCAGCGACAACTTCGTAACCGGCGCAAAAAGCACCGTGGAGGAAAGGCAAACTTCTTTCACCAACATGATGAAACTCGCTTTGGAAGCAAGCGTTAAATAGCCAAACATAGTGAAACTTAAAAGAGAGGAAACGAAATGATTGAGGTTCAAAACAAAAAAGTAACAGACTGGGTGGCGGAATGCGCCGCCATGACAAAGCCGGCGGAAATCCTCTGGATTGACGGCAGCGAAGAGCAGCTGGAGGCGATCCGGGCGCTGGCGGTGGAAACCGGCGAAATGATTAAGCTTAACGAGGAAAAGCTCCCGGGCTGTTACTATTACCGCACAGATCCGAAAGACGTGGCAAGAGACGAAAAGAGGACGGTCATCTGCACCACGGAGGAAAAGGACGCAGGTCCTACCAACAACTGGGTGCAAAAGGACGAAATGTACGCAAAGATGCGCAAGCTCTTTGACGGGGCGATGAAGGGGCGCACGATGTACGTAATCCCCTATTCCATGGGGGTTGTGGGCAGCAAATTCTCCAAAATCGGCATCGAGATCACCGATTCCATCTATGTGGTACTTTCCATGAACATCATGACCCGCATCGGCGACCCGGTAATCGAGGAGCTGAACAAGGGCGCGGACTTCGTAAAATGCCTGCATTCCAAGGCGGAGGTTGACGCGGAAAAGAAATATATCGCCCAGTTCCCGGAGGAAAATACCATTTGGAGCATCAACTCCGCCTACGGCGGCAATGTGCTTCTGGGTAAAAAATGCTTTGCCCTTCGTATCGGCTCCGTTCTCGGAAAGCGGGAGGGCTGGATGGCGGAGCATATGCTGATTCTCTGCGTGGAAGCGCCAAACGGCGAGAAAAAATACATATCCGCCGCATTCCCAAGTGCCTGCGGAAAGACGAACCTTGCCATGCTGATTCCGCCGAAACACTTGCAGGAAGAGGGCTACAAGGTTTATACCATCGGAGACGATATCGCGTGGCTCAGAGTGGGCGACGACGGCAGGCTCTATGCGGTAAACCCGGAAAACGGCTTCTTCGGCGTTGCGCCGGGTACCAACTCAAAGACAAACAACAATGCTTTGATGACCACGAAGAAAAATACGATTTATACAAATGTGGCGAGAAATCTCGAGGACAACACCGTATGGTGGGAGGGGCTGGATCAGCCGGCGCCGGAAAAGGGTCTCGATTGGCAGGCAAAGCCTTGGAACGGCAAGGAAGAACAGGCGAAAAAGGCTCGGGGCGAGGAATTTGTCAAGGGTGCCCACCCGAATTCCCGGTTCACGGCTCCGGCGGAAAACTGTCCGTCCATCGCTCCCGAATTTTTCACGGGGGAAGGCGTTCCTATCAGCGCCATTATCTTCGGCGGTCGCCGGGCAAAATCCGAACCGCTGATCTGCCAGTCCCGGGACTGGGAGCACGGGGTTTTCCTCGGTTCGAAGATGTCCTCCGAAACCACAGCGGCGGCAAACGGCGCGGTGGGCGTTGTACGATACGACCCGATGGCGATGCTTCCCTTCTGCGGCTATCACATGGGAGATTATTTCCGGCACTGGCTGGACATGGGCAAGAAGCTTACCAACCC
>CAVHEY010000002.1:0-21404 GCA_963635155.1 Bacteroides stercoris | reverse complement strand
TGGGTTATGTGCCTCGCCCTGAGGATTTAGACCTTACGGGAATCGATATCAGCGATGAAGCTCTGAGGGAGATTCTTACCGTTGACAAGGAAACATGGAGAAAAGAGCTTGAGGGCATCAAAGGCTGGTACGCAAAATTCGACCACCTGCCGAAGGAGCTTACAGAGGCTCTCGCAAAGCTGGAAGAGGATTTAAAATAAAAGAAAGCAGTCCCATCGACGTGATATGCCCCTGTCAAACAGACAGGGGCATATCAGATTTTCGCCGATTTGGGGCTGCTCTTTTTCATCTTATACCTTTTTGGATTTTACGCTGCTGTACAGTCCGTAAATCTTCTTTCCGTTTACCGTCTTATACGCCCGCACCTTTACATAGTAGGTCTTGCCCTTTGTAAGCCCCGTGATGGTCTTCGACAGGGTTTTGGCGCTTACGGTTTTGGTTACCTTGCCCTTTGTGAAGCTCTTGTTTGTGGCGCATACAATCTGATAGCCGCTGACATCTGCGGTCTTGCCGCTTTTCAGGGTAACATAGTCGGTGCCTATCTCAGCCTTTTTCCAGCTGACTTTCAGCTTGCCGCTTCCCGCCTTGGTAGCTGCGGTCAGGCTCGTCTGTGCCGGCACATATTTATAGAAGAACGCAAGCGCATAATAGGCCTGCTCCGTCGCCATCTGGTTCACCGTCGGTTCATAGCCGCCGCTGGCTTCGTTTACATGGCGGAAGCCCCCTACCTTCTCATCGTAGAAGCTCATCAGGGCATCTATCGGTGTCTTTCCGTTCTTGATAAACTTCGAGTTTGTATTCGGGTTTATCCCGCAGGCAAGGAGCCCGCAGATGGCTTGGGCGCAGCTTTCCGAGTTGGTAGTTCCCCAGCTTGTAAAGCCTCCGTCAGCGTTCTGTTTTTCCGATAAGCAATTTACCGCCCGATCCAGCGCTTTTTTTACCTTCGTCTGAGACTTATACGGAGCAAGGGCAATCATCGCCATTCCCGTCACATCGACATCTGAAACGGCATTGTATCCGGTGGTTCCTGTTCCTTTTTCCGAAAGGTTCCAGCCGCCGTCGTCATATTGCTGACTTAAGATATAGTTAATCATTCTCTCCCGGGAGTTCTGTCTGTCCGTTTCTTCCGGAGTCAGCATTCCGTAGGAATAGGAGTCCGTTCTCTTCGGAACGTCGTAGTTTCCCGAATCAAGGGCGATGAGAGCCCATATCACGCTGTTGATTCCGAGCCATTTCACATTCGGAAAATCCGCAAGGGCTTCCACCAGATTGTATCCGCCCACATTCGTGGCGTCGATTCCCAAGGCGCTGCAAGCCACGATTACCCGTTCATACTCGGTAAATTTTTTGTCGTGCAAGATGCCTTTCTGTCCCCGATAGCCCTCGTCAAGGGCAGCAATCAGGGTCTCGCGATAATCTTTCACATATTTGTCGCTCATAGCATAGCCTGCGTGTCCCAGTCCGTACATCGCCCATTCGCCGCCGATGGAGCCGACCACGGGTTCCGTTACCGTATTGTAAATGTAGTCCCCGCATTTTTCAAATGCCGCCTTGGTCTTGCTGTAGGACGCCGCCTGTGCGAAGCCCGCGCTTCCGAATACCATGGTAAAACTCACCGCAAGGGTAAGCACCAGGCTTAAGATTTTTTTTGATTTTGTTTTCATTTTACCCCTCTCTTTCACAAGTATTTTTATCAAATTTTATAAATCATTTTATAAATATTTCGGTTTTTTGAATTTGCACATCTTGTCTTTGCAGTTTTCGCATTTCAAGGCGTCGTTGGAGCCCTCCCAGAACTGCTCCGGACGCTTTATCAGCGTGATTTCCCACCGGAGCATGAACAAGATGCTCGTAAAGAGCAGACTCCAGGAGAAAAAGTTCCTGATAAAAAGCATCGGCGTGAACATCATGAAATAGCCCCAGTTAAAAATCCTGCAATTTACACAGCAGCGGTTCTTTATGATGAAGCTCTGAAACGGGCACCATATAACCACGCAGATCAAATCGCACATATAGTAAAACACCGACAGCAGGATCAGCTCCCGCACTCCGATGATTTTCAACAGGTAGAGGATCCCGAAAATCGCGTTGAAGCTGAGCCAGAGTAAAAGCACCCGAATTGCCGCCAGATTGTTTTTCTGGACATAGTGGTACATCTCCAGTTCGCTGTAATCCGCAGCCTTCACGTAATGGCTGGCGAAGCCTTTTTTGCTTCCCATGGTAATCCGCCTGTTCTGGGGAAACATCTGCAAAACCATGCTTGTCATCATAATCGCCCACACGAGGCGGAAAATCCATTCCTCGCCGAATTTGAAGAGATATGCCAGCAGCGCCACCGCAAAGACGATGCAGCGAAAAATCAGCTTGCCCACATATTCCTTAAACATATCAATTTCTATGATTTCTTTTACTCGTTTCATTTCCTCATCTCCTCGATAATCGGCGTTATGCGCTCCCGATCAATCATGTTGCAGCCCTTTTCCAGGCGTTCCAGAAGCTGTCTATCCTCTTCTGTGATATCCGCTGCTTTCTTTTTTGCAACCATTTTCTTTGCCAATCCGATAATCATCTTATCGGCGCCTTGGATATTCTCCGGGTGGTATTCGCCCGGAAGGTAGAAACAGGGAAGCTGCTTCATATAGCGTTTCGGAAAGTTGATGTCAAGGAGCTGCTGCCGCGCCTCTTCCTTTTCCAGATTGATTCCCACCGCAAAAATTGCATATCGCCGCGGAACCACTCCCGATTTTTTCAGATCCTCCGCCGTGATTTTGCCTTCGCGGTACAGGTCCAGAAGCTTCAGATCCGACCGAATCCATTTCATGAATTTGTCCAGTTCCTTGATTCCCCCTGCCTGCACGGCTCCGCCGTATAGGACCTTATCGTAATTTTTCAGCTCGCTTTTCTTGAAATCGTCTATGGAAACTGCGGGACATTCCAGCTCCCCTGCAATCCATTCCGCGTACTTCTTTGTGGAGCCGTATTTACTCTTGTAGATTACTATGGTTCTTTCCATCTGCGTCCGTTTCCTTTTACATTTTTACGTTTTCTGCTCTCAAAATTGCCGTCATCTGTTTGCGCAAAGCTTCTGTCGGCTCTACCCACAGGGATTCCTCGGTTCGGAAGGTCTTGCCGCCGGGAAGATAAATCAGCACCTCGAAGTCGCCTCTGTGCCGCTTCAGATTGGTCTTTATTTCTTCCAGGGTCATACCTTCGTCCATGTCAGCCGGTATGCGAAGCTTGAGCATACCCGACGGCTTTCTTCCGGAGCCCCCGGAATTCCCGGAAAGCCCGGAAAGTCCGCTTTGCTCAGGCTTACCCGCCCCAGCCGCGCCGCTCTCCAAGGCTTTGCCGAAGCTGCTATCCTTTGTCCTCCTGCCGAAGTCTCCGCGCTGCCCTCCGCGATTTCCCCCTCGGGTCCTTTGGGTGAAGCCCTGTTCAATCGCCCGATCGATATCCAGCACCTCGTCTGCCAGCACCGTCGGCGCCTCGTCTTCCTTGAAATTCAGCGTTCCCTTTATGGCGATAACCCTGTCCTCCTGAAGCAGCTCCGCACATTTTTCGTAGACATTCGGAAAAATCACCACTTCCGTGACGCCGTACAAATCTTCCAGATCCACAAATGCCATCATCTTGCTGCTTTTGGTGATGAGGTTCTTTTTCCCGGCGACCATGCCGCTGATAATGCAGGACATTCCGTCGTAAATCGGCTGTTCCGCCGCCCCGGATCCGGCGTTCATCGCCTCGCCGCTTCTCATTCTTTCTTCGATATGCGCCAAATCCTCTCCGGTCAGGGAGGATACTCTGCGCATCTTATCCTTGTATGCGTCAAGAGGGTGTCCCGTCAGATACACCCCCAGGATTTCCTTTTCCATGGCGAGCCGGATATTCAGCGGGAATTCCGCAATATCCGGAAGCTTTTTGCCCATATCCGCGCTGTTCATCACCTCCGCCTCCGTCTGGAACAGGGAAAGCTGCCCTTCGAGATTCTTTTTGGAAGCGTTTTGCGCCGATTCCACCAGCGACTCGTACACCGCCAGCTTTGCAGCTCTGCTTCCCGCCATGCAGTCGCAGGCGCCGGACTTGATCAGGCTTTCGATGGCGCGCTTGTTTATTTGGGAAATGTCTACATTATTGATAAAGGTGAAAATATCCTTTGGCTCGCCTTTTTCTTCTCGCGCCTTGATAATCGCCTCGATGACGTTTTCCCCCGCGTTCTTGACTCCCCGAAGCCCGAAGCGGATTTTGCCATCTTCCACGCTGAATTTGCTTTGGCTCTTATTTACCGACGGCGGCAAAATCTCTATGCCCATATCGCTGCAATTTCGGATATATCTTGCTATCATTTTCACATCGCCGATTACCGATGTCAGGAGCGCCGCCATGAATTCCACAGGATAGTGCTTCTTCAGATAGCCTGTTTCGTAGGCGACCACGGCGTAAGCCGCCGCGTGGGATTTGTTGAAGGCGTACTGGGCGAAGCTTTCCATGTCGTCGAAGATCGCCTCCGCCGCCTTGCGACTGATGCCCTTTCTTATGCAGCCCGGAATTTCCACCTTGCCGTTTTCGTCCAGCTTGCCGTCGATGAAATACTCCTTTTCTTTGAGCATTACATCTTTTTTCTTCTTGGACATCGCCCGGCGCACAAGGTCAGAGCGTCCGTAGCTGTACCCGCCCAGATCTCGCACGATCTGCATCACCTGTTCCTGATACACCAGGCAGCCGTAGGTTACGTCGAGAATCGGCGCCAGAGCCTTGTCCACGTATTGGATCCCCTTCGGGTTCTTTTTGTTTTCGATGTATTTTGGAATCGAGTCCATCGGACCCGGTCGGTAAAGGGAAATTCCCGCCACGATATCCTCGAAGCAGCTCGGTTTCAGGTTCTTCATGAACTGGGTCATACCGCCGCTTTCAAGCTGGAACACCCCTCCGGTATTGCCCGATGCAATCATTTCGTAAACCGATGGGTCGTCGTATCCCATCTTGGCGAAATTGATTTCCACTCCGTGGTTCTTTTTAATCATTTCCAGAGCGTCCCGTATCACCGTCAGGTTTCGAAGCCCCAGAAAGTCCATCTTTAAAAGTCCCAGCTCCTCGATGGTGGTCATGGTAAACTGGGTTGCCGGTCCCTTTTCCGAAAGATAAAGGGGCACGTATTCGTCGATCGGCGCCTTGGAAATCACCACTCCCGCCGCATGGGTGGAAGCGTGCCGAGGCATTCCCTCGATCGCCTTTGCCATATCGATGACTTCTCTTGTCTCTTCGTCGGTTTCATACAGGTTTTTCAGGTCGGGGCTTGTGGTCAGCGCCTTGTCGATGGTCATTCCGAGGTCAAAGGGAATCGCCTTTGCAATCTGGTCTGTCTTGGCGTAGCTCACCGACAGCGCCCGTCCCACGTCCCGCACCGCCTGTTTCGCCTTCATGGTTCCGAAGGTGATGATCTGAGAAACTCTGCCCTCGCCGTACTTTCGCGTAACGTAATCGATGACTTCCTGTCTGCGTTCGTAGCAGAAGTCGATATCGATATCCGGCATACTTACCCGCTCCGGATTCAGGAAACGTTCAAAAATCAAATTGTATCTGATGGGGTCGATGTCCGTAATTTTAAGGCAATAGGCTACGATGGAGCCTGCCGCCGAGCCTCTGCCCGGTCCCACCATGATTTCGTGGCTCTTTGCATAGTTGATGAAATCCCACACGATCAGGAAATATTCCACATAGCCCATGCTTTCGATCGTGCCAAGCTCGTAATTAAGCCTTGCCGCCAGCTCCTCCGCCGTATGCTCCTCCGAGTATACTTCGCCCTCTGCATAGCGGGCTGCGTCCTTATCGCCATATCTGTTGTCCTCAAAAACAACCCCGAACCGCTCATAAAGCCCCTTGTAGCAAAGCTCCCGCAGATATTCGGTATTAGTCTTTCCCTCCGGCGCCGTAAACTCCGGCAGATGGTATTCGCCGAATTTGAAATCGTAATTGCACCGGGCGGCGATAATATTCGTATTGTCACAGGCTTCCGGACAATAGGAAAAAATCCTGCGCATTTCCTCCTCGCTCTTCAGATAAAACTCGTCGTTGGGAAAGCGCATACGCTTCTCGTCGTCCAGGGTGGTAGCCGTCTGAATCGCCAAAAGCACATCGTGAGCCTTCGCGTCCTCTCGCCTTACATAATGGGCGTCGTTTGTGGCGACGAGGGGAATTCCCAGTTCCTCGGAAAGCTTTTTCATGTCGGGAAGAATTGCCATTTCTTCCTCTAAGCCCTGGTCTTGCAGCTCCAGATAAAAATTTCCCTCTCCAAAGATGTCAAGAAGTGCCGCAGCTTCTTCCTTCGCTCCGGCATAGTCTCGCACAAGGAGCCTGTGCTGGATTTCCCCCGCAAGGCAGCCGGACAGCGCAATCAGCCCCTCGCTGTGAGCCCGCAGCACGTCCTTGTCGATACGGGGTTTATAGTAATATCCGTGGATAAATCCCTCGGAAACGATTTTTATGAGGTTTTTATAGCCTGCCTCGTTCTTTGCTAGAAGGATCAGGTGTCCCTGTCGCTTGTCCTTTTCGGCGTCCTTGTCGGTCATTTTCCGCGCAGCCGTATAGACCTCACAGCCGATAATCGGCTTGATGCCCTGCTTTTTACATTCTTTATAAAAATCCACCACGCCGAACATCACCCCATGGTCGGTGATTGCAAGGTTTTCCATGCCAAGTTCCTTCGCCCGTGCCACAACGTCTTTGATTCTGGCAGCTCCGTCCAGCAGGCTGTATTCGGTATGTACATGTAAATGCGTAAATGCCATTCCTTCTCCTTTTATCCCATCCAATCGTCGGCGCCTACGTCCGCGCCCAGTCCCTCGCAGGTGTAGCACCATACGATTACGTCGCCGTCCTTCAGGTAGTATGACGAACAGCCGTAGTTCGGAAACCACTCGTTGACCTTGTACATCCAGCCGCTTTGTGGACCTCCGTCAAATTCGTAAAGATAGTTGATTCCCTCTATATAATAGGAGGCGTACAGCGGCGTATAGCTGAATTCCAGCTGAATATCGTTGTTTCTGCAAAGGGTTTCCAGGGCGTCGAACACCGTGTTGTTCGTGGTTCCCTTATAGGTTGTTTTTTCCAGAATCACCCCGTCCTCGGGGATATAGTCCCGAATCGCTTCGTTTTCCAGCTTCGTCATGTCACTTGACAGGGTATCGCAGCGAATTTCAAGGGTAACCGTCACCGGCTGTTCTTTTTCCGGTTTCAGCGCCACGTTACCGGCATTTGACGCGGTAAAATCGTCGCTGTTATCCACTTTGATATCCTCCGCGGTGAGCTTCTCCTTTTCCTTTTCGGTAAACTTCAAATCGGAGGCTTTCTTTACTTGCTTCGAATCCTTCGAATCCTTTTCTGTTTCCGCTTTCGCTTTGTCCTTGTCCTCGTCTTCTTTTTCCGAAGTTTCCTCCGCCGCCTCTTCCGATTCCTCGTCCTGGGCTTGATTGTAAACGTCCTCTCCGGTGCCTATGACGGTGTTCCCCTGTCCGTCGGCAAGCTTTGCGTCTTTATCTTCTATGCTGAGTCCGACAATCGTTGAAATTGCAATCACCGCTACGAGAGCGATGAGGGCGTATTTTCGAACCCGCTTTTTTTTCATTTTTTTGACCAGTTCCTTTTGTTCCATAACCTTAGCCTTTCCTACCCCTGTATAAATTCTTTTGAACAATTCTACTCCCTATTTTATCATATTTTTTGCGTTTTTTAAACACATTTTTCACCTGTCCAATTCCCATAAATTATGATATAATTCAAGTAAAAATATGCGGAAAGGGCAGTGTGAGCAGAATGGCAGCTTTTGTTAAATTTGAACACGTAAAAAAGACCTACAAAATGGGCGAGGTCACCATCGAAGCGCTGAGAGACGCTTCCTTTGAAATCGAAAAGGGCGAAATCTGCATTATCGTCGGACCCTCCGGGGCGGGCAAAACGACGCTTCTGAATATCCTCGGGGGAATGGACTCCTTAACCGAGGGTCGGGTTTTCCTTGACGGGGCGGAAATTTCCAAATATACCTCCCGGGAGCTGACCACCTACCGGCGTTACGAAATCGGCTTTGTTTTTCAGTTCTACAATTTGATTCAAAATCTCACGGCGCTGGAAAATGTTTCTCTTGCCGCTCAGATCTGTAAGGAACCGATGGACGCGAAGGAGGCTCTGGTCAAGGTAGGGCTCAAGGACAGGCTTGACAACTTCCCCGCCCAGCTTTCCGGGGGAGAGCAGCAGAGGGTTGCCATTGCCCGTGCTCTTGCGAAAAATCCGAAGCTTCTCCTCTGCGACGAGCCTACCGGCGCCTTGGACTACAATACCGGCAAAGCCATTCTCAAGCTTTTGCAGGACACCGCCCACGAAACGGGCATGACGGTGGTTATCATCACCCACAATACGGCGATTACCCCTATGGCTGACCGAATTATCCGGGTCAAAAACGGTACGGTTTCCTCCGTGGAGCTGAACGAAAACAAGGTTCCCGTAGAAAACATCGAATGGTAGAAAGGCGGTGCGTATACAGATGAAAAACGCCATGAATAAAACCACCCTGCGGGAAATCAAAGGCAGCTTCAGCCGCTGGATCGCCATTCTTGCAATCTGTATGCTGGGTGTGGGCTTTTTCTGCGGACTCAAGGTCTGCAAGGAGGCTTTCATACTCACAGGAGATACTTTCCTCAAAAATAACTACTTCTATGATTATGAGCTGATTTCGACCCTGGGTCTGGAAGAAAAGGACGTGGAAAAATTCCAAAATCTTGAGGGCATCGCAAAGGCGAGAGGAAGCTATTCCACCGACGCCCTCTTTACCCTTTCCGGCGGCGATGAAAGCGAAGCCTCCGAAGAAACAGGCGAAGGCGCAGGGCAGCGGGTTGCAAAATTTCACGCTCTGATCGACGATATGAACACTCCCGAAATCCAATCCGGCAGGCTTCCCGAAGCGGCGAATGAATGTGTGGGAGATTCCAGATACTTTTCCGAATCGGATATCGGAAGGAAAATCCTCATCAGCAGCAACAACGAGTCCGACACTCGAGACCTTTTTGCTTACGATACCTACGAAATCGTGGGACTTTGCGAGTCACCCCTTTACCTGAATTTTGAGCGGGGTTCCACCTCACTGGGAAACGGCAGCGTGGCGACCTATCTTTATATTCCTCTCGATGGCTGGGACAGCGAGGTTTACACCGAAATCTATGTGACCCTTGAAAATCAAGGGGTGATCTACACCGACGAATATAAGCAAAACGCGGAGGCGATGGAAAAGCCTCTGGAAGACGCCTTGGAAACCTGCGCAAACAGCCGCTATGACGAAATCTTAGGCGAAGCAAATGAAAAGCTGGCTGATGCCCGGGAAGAGCTTGCAGATGCGAAAGCCGAACTGCAAAAGGCGGAAGATAAAATCGCCGACGGCAAGAAACAAATCAGCGACGGGGAAAAGGAGCTTGAAAATAACAAGAAAAAGCTGAAGACCTCCGCCGCAGACTTAAAAAAAGCGAGAAAGGAATACGAAGCTTCCCTAAGCGAGTTTAACACCCAAAAGGAAAATGCCTACGCGGAGCTTGCGGCTCAGAAGGAGCAGATCGAAGCCGCCGCGGGAACCCCTTATTACGAGCAGTATCTTGCGCAATATAACGCCGCAAAGGAAGAAGCAGACACAAAATTTGAGGCGGCAGCCGCAGAGCTTGCGGCGGCAGACGCCAAAATCACTTCCGGCGAAAAAGAGGTGAAATCCGGCTACGCAAAACTGGAAAAGGGTCGCAAAGAACTGGAAAAATCAAAAAAAGAGCTTGCCGATGGGGAAAAGGAACTTGCGGACGGCAAGAAACAGGTTGCCGACGGGCAAAAGGAGCTTCGCAAAGCCGAGGACAAGGTGGAGGACATCGAAAACCCCAAGACCTATGTCCTGGGGCGGGACACCAATATCGGCTATGTTTGCTTTGACAACGATACCAGCATTGTAAATTCCATCGCCAAGGTTTTCCCTGTATTTTTCTTCTTGGTGGCGGCGCTGGTCTGCATGACCACCATGACCAGAATGATCGACGAGCAAAGAACCCAGATCGGCGTCCTCAAAGCCCTTGGGTACAGCAGGGCGAAGATTCTGGGGAAATACGTGTTTTATGCGGCGAGCGCTTCCCTTATCGGGGGACTCTTAGGCTTTTTCGGCGGTTCCTTCCTCTTTCCGGGGGTCATATGGACAGCCTATGGCATGATGTACGATTTTGCGGATTTGATCTATGTAATCAACCCGCTTCTCGGCGCCCTATCCATACTGGCGGCGCTGGTCTGCTGCGTAGGCACGACGATCTACTGCTGCTACGCGGAGCTTACAAACGTGCCTGCCGAGCTGATACGGCCAAAGGCTCCGGCTCTTGGAAAGCGGATCCTGCTGGAAAGAGTTCCCTTTATCTGGAACCGGCTGAAATTTCTCCACAAGGTTTGCCTGAGAAACATTTTCCGATACAAAAAAAGATTTTTTATGATGGTTCTGGGGATCTGCGGCTGCACGGCTTTGCTGATTACCGCCATGGGGCTTTCGGATTCCATCAAAAACATTATTTCCGTTCAGTACGACGAAATTTTCCACAGCGATTATACCGTGACCTTCGACCGGGGCATAAATGCAAAGGAAGAAAAGGAATTTCTTTCGGAAAACAGCGAGTATGTGGACAAAGCCCTTTTCCTGAACACCCTGTCGGTGGACGCCCATGTGGGTTCGCAGGTGAAATCCATCAACATGATCGTGGCAGACCCCGAAGATCCGATTTCGGACTTCATCACCCTAAAAAACGACGAGGGGGAAATTGCCTATCCTGCCGATGGGCACTGCGTGATCAACGATAATCTGGGGCAGACCCTGGGGCTTGGCGTGGGCGATGTGTTGACGGTGTTTGACAGCGATATGCGAGAAATGGATCTTGTGATAGACGCCCTGTGCGAAAACCACGTTTATAACTATGTGTACATTACCCTCGATACCTACGGCGATACCTGGGGAAAGCCCGAAATCAACACCGCCTTTGTCATCGGGCATCATGGGGAAGACGGAAGCCTTGCAAATCCTCATGAGCAGGGGGCAAAGCTCATGGAGGCTTCCCACGTTGCCTCGGTGAGCATCACCCAGGATATGCGAGATCGGGTTAACAACATGATGGAAAGTCTGGATTATATCATCGCCCTTGTAATGGCTTGTGCGGGTGCCCTCGCCTTCATCGTGCTTTACAATCTTACGAATATCAATATTACGGAGCGAATCCGGGAAATTGCAACCATTAAAGTATTGGGATTTTACCCCGGCGAAACCAACGCCTATGTTTTCCGTGAAAACTTCGTGCTTACCGCAATATCGGCGCTCGTAGGCATACCGGTGGGCAAATGGTTCCACGCTTTCGTCATGGGACAGATACAGATTGATTTGCTGAGCTTCGACGTTCACATCGAAGCCGCAAGCTACCTGATCGCGGTGGCGCTGACCTTCCTGTTTGCGCTGATTGTAAACTTCGCCATGTATTTCAGACTCGAAAAGATAAATATGGCGGAGTCCCTGAAATCCATCGAGTAAAAAAACAGCAGGTGCTCAGACCAAATCCGGCTGACATACCTGCTGTTTTTTTATGCTTTTTTATGCAAGGACGCATTTCCCGTTTCTTCGTCGTCGCAGCTTCCTCTACTTTTCGGTGGTTATGCTGACCTTTGTGAACGCCGTGTACGCCGTCTTTCCGTCCACCGTTCGGATTCCACGCACCTTGTACCAGTAGGTGGTTCCCTTTTCGATATTCTTCGTGTTCACATAGTATTTGCTGGTCGCATTGGAGGTGGTAAAGGACTTCACATAGCCGGAGGATTTCTTCGTGGAGCGCCAAATCTGATAAGCCTCCACCGCGTATCCGGAGTTTGACTTTTTCCATGTGAGTTTAATGCTCTTTGCGCCGGTCTGGGTAGCCTTTAGGGACACCACCTTTGTTTTTTCCACTCCCGCCTTGATTCGCGCGTTCTTTGCCGCAACGGCTTCCTCGTCCACCTTCGTGGTGACGCTCAGGGTCGTATATGGCGTATATACCGTTTCTCCGTCCACCGTCCTAACGCCCCGAACTCGGTACCAATAGGTGGTTCCCGGTTCGACATTTTTGCTGTTGGTATAGGATTTATCCGAGGAGCTTTCGGTGGTAAAATACTTTTCGTAGTCCGAGTCTTCCTTATCCGAGCGCCAGATTTCGTAGCAGTCCAACCCATAGCCGGAGTTCGATTTCAGCCAGGTGAGCTTCACGCTGTTCGTTCCCACTTCCTCAGCGGTCAGGGACACGACCTTCGTGCTTTCCACCCCTGCCTTGATTCTCGCGTTCTTTGCCGCTTCGTCCTCCACTACAGGCTCCGATCCGTCGTTTATAACCGTAAGATTCACGGTTTTCGTCGCCGAACCGTACTCGCTGCCGGCAGCAGCACTTATGGTAATGGCGGTAGTGCCTGCGCTCTTCGGCGTTACCAGACCTGTGGCGGAAACCGTGGCAACCGCCGGATTGCTTGATGTATAAGTCAACGTCGCTCCGGATATATTTGTGCCGGCGCCCAGGTTATAGGCGCCTGCGGAGAGCTTTGTGCTTGTCCTTGCGTCGCTGACGGTAATGGACTGGGTCGCCGCAACGATATTATATTTTACGGTTTTTGTACCGGTGTAATTTCCGATAAAGTGTACGTTCAGATCCGCCTGACCGATATTCACCGCGTTCGCCACGGTGTAGGTATAGTCAAGGTTTTCAATCAGCTGTCTGCCGGTGGAGTCCGTAACCGTTATGTAGGAAGGCTTCGTTTCGCTTCCGGTATATTTGCGGTCCTTCGGCTGTTTGATGGTGATTCCCGAAAGGTCGCTGCTGGGTGTAATGCTGAAGGAAACCAGTTTATAGTCCGTGTAATTTCCCTTGCCGATGACCATGGCATAAGCTGTGCCTGCCCGGGAATTTCCGATATAGCGGACATTGTAGTCCACCCCCTGAGTCAGGGCGCTGCCGTTATGATATACCGAAACGCTTGGGGAATACGCTGTCCCCGCCGCGTAAGGATAGCTGGAGGAGCCGTTCAGGCTCACATCGCAGTCCGCGATGGAATAGTCCGAGGTTTTGCTTGCCTCCTTTGCAAGATAGAGGAAGTTCACATCGGAGCGCCCGTCGATTCCGCTGACGCTGCCGCTGGAGCTGTACTGCCAATAGTTATAGTCATAGTCGTAGTTACAGGTGCTGTAATACTGTGCCACCCAGATGGGATAGAGCTTCCCCAGCGCCTCGCCGTCAACGGTTTTGTTGAGGAAGTTCAGGTTGGCATAAAGCCCCGCCTTGTGACCGTGAGACTCAATGTATTCGCAAAATGCCTGAACATTCATCGTCCCCTGTATTTTCGTAATGGTACCGCTTACGAATCTGCCCGAGGAAACCGGTGAAAATTCATAGTCCATAAAAATCGGCAGATCCAGTTCGTAATCTCCCAGAAGTTCCAGGGTGTACTTTGCCTCCGCCGTCGCCTCCAGGGTGTTCAGCGCCTGGGAAAAGAAATACACGCCCACCATGACTCCCGCAGCCTTTGCCGCCTCGATATTTCTTACGAACCAGTTGTCCGGCTGCATATTGCCTGCCGCGCCGTATCCCCGATATCCGATTCTGATGATGGCAAAATCAACCCCCGCAGCCTTTGCCTTTGCCCAATCTATGGAATTTTGATAGGTGGAAACGTCCACCCCGTTTACCACGATCAGGTTGTCAAATTTGCTGTTCTGGTTATAGGTTGTGCCGGTAAATGGCGAAACGCTTGTCCCCCCGTAGGCAAAGCTCGTGCCCATCAAGGCGGTAAACGCCAGCGCCACGCACAATATCATTGAAAGGAATTTTTTCTTACCCCTAGTTTTCATCTTTTCCCTTTTCCCCCTTTAACTTTTCTTCTTCCTCCAGGACTCTGTATGCCACCTTGCCCACAAGGGTCTTTGGCAGCGAATCCCGAAATCGGATTTCCTTTGGCATCGCGTATTTTGCCACGTGTTTTTCGCAGTACCGCAGCAGGATTTTGCGCGCCTCCTCTTCGGAAACCTGCGCCTCCGGTTTCAGCACCACATATGCCACAACCCTTTGCATTTTCAGGGGATCCGGCACCCCGATCACGCAGCTCATATGAACCAGTTCATGGGCGTCCAGCACGTTTTCGATCTGAGACGGATAAACGTTGTAGCCGCTGGTGATAATCATTCTCTTGATTCGCTGTTTAAAATAGATAAATCCGTCCTCGTCCATGAGTCCAAGGTCTCCGGTGTGAACCCAAACAAGCCCGTCGGCGTGACGCCTAAGGGTCTCTGCGGTTTCCTTCGGATTGTTGATATACTTCATCATTACCGTGGGTCCCGAAAGGCAAATTTCCCCCTCGGTGCCATAGGGTACTTCTTCCTCGGTACCCGGCTTTACTATTTTGTAATAGGTGTCCGGAAACGGAAGCCCGATGCTGCCCTCCCGGGCGGTGTTAATAGGCGTAAGACAGCTTGCGGTGACGCATTCCGTCATGCCGTAGCCTTCCCGCACGTGAATGCTGGCGTTGTGGGCTTCCAGAAAGGTATCGAAGCGTTTTTTCAGCTCGATGGAAAGGGAATCCCCGCCGCTGAAAACCCCTTTCAGGCAGGAAAGATCCACCCGCTTCAGGGTCTTTATTCGAAGCAACGCCTCGTAGAGGGTGGGAACCCCCGCGATAAAATTCGGTTTGTGGCGTTTCAGCAGCCTTGCGTAGCTTTCCGGATTGAAACGGGGGATCAACAGGCATCTGCCCCCGCTGGAAAGCATGGAATGAATGCACACCCCCAGCCCGAAGCCGTGGAAAATCGGCATAACCGCCAGCATCTTGTCTCCCGGCTTAAACATGGGGTTCGTGGCGATAATCTGCTGCCCCAGAGCGTTAAAATTCAGGTTTGAAAGCAAAATTCCCTTCATCGTGCCTGTGGTGCCGCCGCTGTAAAGAATCGCCGCCGGATCCTGTCCGGTTCTTGCCGCATGGAAGGAGCCGTGATAGCGGCTGCCGTCCCGCAGGAACTTTTCCCACCAGACGATCTCGGCGTTTTCCGGTACTTTTTTTATCTTGCGCCCCTCCGCAAGGTAATAGCCCTTTCGCTTCACCGGGCTGAGTACGTCTCTGATGCTGGTGAGAATCAGGCTTCTGAGGGGGACATTGCCCCGTATATTTGCAAATTTGCCGTAAAATTGGTCCAGAGTGAGGCAAACCACGCTGGAAGCCTCTTTCAGACAAAATTCGATTTCCTTTTCACTGGAAAGGGGGTGAACCATGTTGGCTACGGCGCCCACCTTGTTCACCGCGTAAAACATGATCACCGCCTGGGGGGCGTTCGGCATACAGATGGTAACGCTCTCCCCGGCTTTTACGCCTATCGCCCCAAGGGCTCTGGCGCATTCGTCCACCTTGTTGATAAAGTCTCCGTATTTCACCTTGCCCCCCATGAAATCGTAGGCAATGTAGTCCGGATAGTTCGTTGCGATTTCCGCCAGTTTATCGTACATGGAGCCTTGAAAATAGTCCAGGTGCGCCGGCACTCCCTCTAAATGGTCCAGCCAGGGAGTTTTGACCTCGCGCATGACGCGCATACCGTGTAATTTAGCTTCTTTCATAATCCACTTCCTCCTTTGCCGCCGTTTCGAGAAGTTCCGGGTTTGCAAGCAGATATTTCAGCAGCTTTACGGTTCTTGAATAGTAATATCCGTCCGCAATCCTCTCGTCAAGGGTAAGCCCGATGGGAATCGTATCCTGCATGGAATAGCTTCCGTCTTCGTTGAAAATCGGTGTTTTTTTCTTCTTGCCCAGAACCACGAAAAGGGAGTTGGTACCCCAGTTGCTGAGATGATGATAGCCTGCCTTCAGCCCGATGGAGCCCAGGTTTGTGATGAAGCAGGAGGCATGATTCGGGTCGGTTTTGATCAGCGAGTAAGGAACTCTGCCCTGCTCGTCCAGCCGGTGCAAAATCCACATAACAAAGCGGAGGATACAGCGCGGAAGCTTCTTGAGCATATCCATCTTGTCGGTGGAGTTGTCCGCCTTGTCACTCCTGCATTCATTGATCTCCTCTGAAATGATCCGGTGAACGTCGTCTATCGTGGTATTTTCGTCAAATTCTTTAAAGGCAAGTGCCTCGGCGCCGTTGTCGCTGAATTTTTTCTTTACCACGAAAGCCACGGAAAGGCTGTTTCGCTGAAACATCTTGCCGCCCTTGATAAAGCGGTTCATCTTCGGTCTCAAGGTAATGGTCTTGACAAACGCCGCCAATAGGACGTGAAAAAGCTTGTATTCTTCCTCGCCCTCCGCAAGCTTTGCGTTGCGTGCCGCAAGGTAATCTTCAATTGGCTGTAGCGGTATATCTTCCATGATAAAGGCTTCGTTGTCGGTCTTGTTGGGATAGAGATAGGGCATGATCACATGCATCGCGTCCACCTCCCGAAGCCAAGTACCGTCTCTGCGGTCGCCCGGTTTTTTCTTGGTTTTTTCCATAAATAAATGTTCCCCTTGTTTTCTATGTCTTTGTATCGTCATTCTTCTGTGTTTTTTTGCCAAATCAAAAGCAAAAGGTCTTGCCCCGAAACCGGTAATCTCGAAGCAGACCTTTTTATTATATCATTTTTCCCTTTGCATTTCCACCTTTTACGGCAGATTTCACATTTATTTAACCTTCGCCTCGCTCTGTGCCTTGCCTTTACTTCGCCTTAAAGATTTTCCAATATTTGCTGTAAAGGTCGTCCGCCTCGCTGCCTAAATTCGCCAAGGTTTCGCATCTTGCAAGGATTTCATCGGAAGGATTCAGGATCGGATTGTCCGTAAGGTCGAGGATTTCCTTGTTCGGAATGCCGTAGGTCAGATACTCAAAATTGATTCTGGCGATGTCCCCCCGCAGCATAAAGTTGATCCAGTCCTCGGCGGCTTTTTTGTGGTTTACCGCCCGCGGAATCGCCCAGCAGTCCGTCCAGACCTCGGAGCCTTCCTCCGGCACGATGTAGTCCAGCCTGTCGTTTCCGTCCATGGCATAGAGGACGTCTCCCGAAGTGATCACCGAAAGGGTTGCGGAATCCCCGATCATCAAATCCCTTGCGTTATCGTTGGCGTAGCTGTAAACCTTCGGCTTCTGCTCGATGAGAAGCTCCGTGATTTCTTTCAGTTCCTCTTCATCGGTGGTGTTCATGGAATAGCCGAGGATTTTCCCCGCCACCATAAAGGCTTCCCTGATGGAGTTCGGCATGATTACCTCTCCCGCGTATTCCTCCGACCAGAGCTGCTTCCAGCTGGTGATCTCGCCGTGAACCTTATCCACATTGTAGATGATGCCGTAGGTTCCCCAGGTGTGGGGCACGCTGTATTTCATGCCCGGATCAAAATCGTCAATAAACGATTTGACGTTATCCGTGAGATTTACGATATTCGGAATGTTGTCAAAGTCGATTTCCGCCAGCAAGCCTTCCT
This sequence comes from Bacteroides stercoris, assembly GCA_963635155.1. Taxonomy (GTDB): domain Bacteria; phylum Bacillota; class Clostridia; order Peptostreptococcales; family Anaerovoracaceae; genus CAG-238. The sequence continues at coordinate 3,908 of CAVHEY010000002.1, read as the reverse complement.
TTCGCATCTTGTCGATCATATAGTCCGAGGCGCAGATCACGTCGTATTCTGCGGTGGAGTTTTTGATTACGGGATACATTTCTTCGTTGGTGTCGAAATAGTCGATAATCACCTCGTAGCCGGTTTCCTCTTCAAATTTGTCCACAAGCGCCGGGTCGATGTAGTCCCCGAAGCAATAAACATAGACCTGTCCCTGATCCTGCGCCCCCACAAGGGAGCCGGCGTAGCTGTTCAGCCCCAGCACGCATACCAGAAAAGCCAGAGCCAGCGCCGCCGCTTTTTTCGTGGTGATTCCGCCCTTCTGCGCGTAATAGTCGCCGTCCTTGCGACGCCTGCCGCCGGACATGAAGTTCACCGCTACGAGTACCAGCAGCACCGTGACGAAGAGCACCGTGGAAAGGGCGTAGAGAGTCGGTCTTACGCCGATTTTTACCTGGCTGTAGATCAGGGTGGAAAGGGTGTTGATCCCTGCCCCCCGGGTAAAGTGAGTGATTACGAAATCGTCCACCGACATGGTAAAGGAAAGCAAAAATCCCGACACGATTCCCGGCATGATATCCGGCAGTACCACCTTAAAAAAGGCGTAAGCCGGGGTTGCTCCCAGGTCGAGAGCCGCTTCGTAGGTGTTGTTTTCCAGCTGCTTGAACTTCGGCATCACCGAGAGAATCACATAGGGAATGCAGAAGGTTATGTGGGCAAACAGCACCGTTCCGTAGCTGAGGCTGATTCCAAAGAGGAGAAAGCTCATCATGATGGAGATTCCCGTCACAATATCCGCGTTCAGCAGCGGAATATTGTTCATTCCCATATAGAAGGACCGTCTGCCTTCGCTCATGGCGTTCAGCCCGATGCAGGCAAGCACTCCCACGATCGTTGCAATCACAGACGCCCACAGGGCTATGGTCAAGGTGTTTCCCAAAGCCTCCATGATTTCCTGGTTTTTCAGCATCTCGGCGTACCATTTCGTGGAAAACCCCTGCCATGCGTTCATGCTCTTCCCGGAATTAAAGGAAAGGACCATCAGTGCGCCGATGGGCAGGTACAAAAACAGGACGATAAGAGCGAGGTAGAGGATTCTGAAAAATTTCTTCATATCATATTGCCCTCCCCGTTTCGGTCAAATTTTTCGATGAGCGCCATGCTGATCACGATGAAAATCATCATGACAAGGGAAAGCCCCGAGCCAAGATGCCAGTTGGAGCTTGCGGTAAATTCCTGCTCGATGATATTGCCGATGAGGTTTACCTTGCCTCCCCCCAGCATATTGGAAATGGCAAAGGTGGTAAGGGACGGCACAAAGACCATGGTAACACCGCTGACGATTCCCGGCACCGAAAGAGGCAGGATCACCTTCCGCAGCACGAGAAATTTGCTGGCGCCCAGGTCGTAAGCCGCCTCGATGAGGTTTTTGTCGATCTTGATGATCGCATTGTAAATAGGCAATATCATAAAGGGCAGATAGTCGTAAACCATGCCCAGAATTACCGCCGCCGGCGTGTTTATGATGTTCAGCGCCGGAAGCCCGAGGCTGCCGAGAAGGCTGTTGATGATGCCGTTTTTCTCTAATAAAACCTGCCATGCCATGGTTCTGAGGAGGAAATTCATCCACATGGGCAAGATGAACACAAATACCATAAAGCCTTTTTTGCCCAGTTTGCTGTCTCTGAGGGCAAGCCCCAGAGGGGAAGCCAGTAAAAGGCAGATAAGGGTACTGGCGAAGGCAAGCAAAAGGGAAAGTCCCAGCGCCTTTGCGTGTTCCCCCGTAGCAATCGCCACCAAATTTGCAAGGGTAAAGGCTCCGCTTCTGTCCGTAAAGCCGTAGTAGGCGATTACGCAGGCGGGAATCAGGGTTCCGCATAGCATAAAGGCGATGAAGGGCGCGGAAAAAAGTCTCTTTGTCATTCAAAATCCTCCAATGTAATCGCTTCTTCGTCCTCAGACTGGGGTTTGTTCATAATCTGTATGTTTTCCGGGGTAACGCTGATGGAAACCCTTTCCCCCACCGGATAGCTCCTGGTGTTTTGGGCAAGCCACTCAAAGCCCCCGGCTTCGATGCACATTTCGTAATGTACCCCGATAAAGACGTTGGAAGTCACGACGCCGTCCATAATGCCCTCACCCGGCTTTCCGATGATGATGTCCTCCGGGCGAATCACCACGTCCACCGGCTTTTTCCTGCCGAAGCCCTCGTCGATACAAGGAAATAGGCAGCCGCAGATCTTCACCAGCCGGTCTTCCATCATCACCCCGTCGATGATATTGCTGTCTCCGATAAAATCCGCCACAAAGGCGTTTTCCGGTTCGTTGTAGATTTCTTCCGGAGTTCCCATCTGCTGGATATAGCCCTGGTTCATCACCACCACCTTATCCGACATGGTCAGGGCTTCCTCCTGGTCGTGGGTTACGTAGAGGAAGGTGATTCCAAGCTCGTTTTTGAGGCGGATCAGCTCGTACTGCATCTCCTGCCGGAGCTTCAGGTCCAGAGCCCCCAGAGGTTCGTCCAGCAGAAGCACCCTCGGCTCGTTTACGATTGCCCTTGCGATGGCGATTCGCTGCTGCTGCCCGCCGGAAAGGGAGTCTACGGAGCGTTTTTCGTAGCCGCTTAAGTTCACCAGCTTCAGGGCGTATTTGATTTTATCGTGGATATATTCCTGACTTTTGCCGCTGATTTTCAGCCCGAAGGCGATATTTTCGGCGATGTTCATGTGGGGAAAAAGGGCATATTTCTGGAAAACCGTGTTGATCTGGCGCTTGTTCGCCGCAAGGTTTGTGATGTCCTCCCCTTGGAAAAGCACCTTTCCGGTGTCCGGTGTGGTGAAACCGCCCAAAATTCGCAGGGTCGTGGTCTTTCCGCAGCCGGAAGGCCCCAGCAGCGTGATAAACTCGTTTTCCTTGATTTTTAAATTAAATTCGTCCAGCACCGTTTCCCCGTCGTAGGATTTTGAAATGTCGATAAGCTCGATCAATGCCATTTGCTTTTTAGAAACTCGGCGGGACGCTTACCCACAGAATTTCGGCTCCTTTCTTCGAAGTAATATAGTGCTTTTTGTCGGGAGTGTAATAAAAGGACTCCCCGGCTTTGGCTTTTAAGCGTTCTTTGCCAAGATTGATAAGGATTTCGCCCTTTAGGACATAGCCGAATTCTTCCCCCTCGTGGGGATTATCGGGATAGGTCTCGCCCCCTGCCCCAAGGGTAAGCCTGATGGGTTCCATCATGTTTTTCTGCGCGTTGGGAATGATCCACTCGGTTTTGCTTCCCAGCTCCTCGTCGGTCTTTTCGAAATAGTCCTCCTGCCCGAAAACCTTTTGGGTCTGTGGCTCCTCCGAGAAAAACTCGCTGAGGGTGGTGCCCAGGCACTGCAAAATATCTTCTAATGTAGCGATGGAGGGCGAGGTAACGTCGTTTTCCAGCTGGGAAATGAAGCCCTTGGAAAGCTCGCTCCTGTCCGCCAGCTCCTCCTGGGTCAGTCCGTTCAGCATACGCAGCTGTTTGATTTTCGGTCCTATGTCCATGATCTTCTCCGTGTTCTTTCCGTTTTGTTATAATAAACTTTTAGTTTAGTATTTCTAAACCGAATTGCAATAATAATTATACCGCAATTTTTTAAAAAAGCAAGCTTTTTTTATCCTTATGCCCTTATGCCCCATGTACCTTGTAAGAGATCTTGTAAGACCCATGCAGGCACCTTGCGCGGACAATGCGCCATGTCACCATGTAATGCAATGTAATCTAATGTGAAAATAGAAAGCCGTAACCCTCGATTCTTCACCGCATACTACCATTCGCAACGCTTCCGGCGGCGCTAATGATTTTGTGGGTCCTGTCGAAATTTGTCGAAATTTTCTCGGTCATAAATCCCATTATATCCCTTGTTTTTTGCTCCATATTGTGCTACTCTTAACTTGCA
>CAVHEY010000001.1:9266-32229 GCA_963635155.1 Bacteroides stercoris | reverse complement strand
GGTGGTCTTATTGTGATACCTATTTTTCAACCTATATAAAATTTTCAAATTTTTTAATTTAGCCTTGACTTTTTATTTGCAGGCTTAAATCCATCTTGTAGTCTGCGCCGCTTGTAACCCGGTGTCTGCTTTTCGGAAGCGTGTGTCTACTTTTGCGGGCGGGCATAGCCGCCGCAAAGGCTGAAAACTGCGGGAATTCGGCAGGCGCAACATGTTGTTGTCTATATTTTAACACCCCCCCCCCCAACCGATGTCAAGGGGGCGCGGGGCGCTCGGAAGAGGAATTTGCCGGGAATTTCCGAAATTTCTACCGGTTTTCCATTATTTTTCGTACGGGTTAATCGCCAAATTGCGCCGGTCAGCAAAAAGTTGAAAACGCCTTTCGTCTTTCGGCGCGGGAGCTTGCCAAAAACCGAAAACAGCCTGCGCCGGCGATTTCTTTTGCCGGCACAGGCTGCGCTTACGGGCTTTTCGCCCTATTAGCCCTATTATACATAATTTGCAGGGTTTACGTTCTTGCCGTTTACGAATACCTCGAAGTGGCAGTGGGCGCCGGTGCTTCGTCCGGTGCTGCCTACCGCGGCGATCTTTTGCCCCTTGTAGACCTTGTCTCCCGCGCTTACATAGATGGCGCTGCAATGAGCGTATAGGGTCTTGATATTCCCGCCGTGGTCGATGGTAATTCGAAGTCCGTAGGCTCCCGACCAGCCTGCCGCAATTACGGTTCCGCCGTCGGCGGCTCTGATAGGGGTTCCTGTGGACGCCGCGTAGTCCAGTCCGTAGTGCATTCTGCCCCATCTCATGCCATATCCGGCATAAACGCCTACCGCCACCGGTCGCTGAAGCTGTCCGGTTCCCTTGGTGGCAGGAATCGCCTTCGTTCCCTTGACAACAATCTTGCTGACAGGCTCTTTGATGATCTCCTTGCTCAAATCCGTCCGGTCTACGGTCTCTCCGTTTTCCTTGACGAGACGGGCGGTGATCTTCGCCTTTCCGTTGGTTCCCGCCCGCTGGACGATTTCCTCGCCCTTATAGTAGCTGCCGGACTTTTTATATACGGTGTCGTATTTAACCTTTTCCGCAAAGGTTGAAACCTCAACGGTTCTTACGGTAAGCAGAGGAACTTCCTTTTGGGTGGTGAGCTTGTCGCCGATATGAATCAGCGAATCCTTTTCCAGTCCCGGGTTCATCGCCTGAAGCTCTTTCAGGGTGATTCCCAGCTTGTCGCAGATTCCGTAAAGGGAATCGCCGGATTTTACCGTATAGGTGGATTCCTGCTGTCTGCCGCTCTTTATCTTTTTCAGCGTAGCGCTCTTGCTGCTGATTTTTGCCAGCGTTGTGCTGGTTTCCACGATTTCCACGTCTTCTTTGAAGCCGATTTCTTCGTAGGTCTTGCTCGATTTTTTGCTTACGTAAAGGCTCTGGACATCTTGCAAAACCTCCTCGGCAATTTCCTTGCTCTCCACGATTGCGATGGTCTGTCCGTCAACGGTGATGGCGTATGCCGTCGCCTGAATATCTCCCATATAGGTAAAGCGCTTCAAAACCGTATCCGCGTCGTCAATCTCTTTTCCCAGGGAAATCACCGGTTTGAAGGTGATATCCGTTTCCGGGTCGATGGTGATGTTGGAGCCGTATTCGTGGGAAAGCTCCGTGCTTATGAGATCCAGGATTTCCAGAACCTCTCTCTGCTCCTTTACCACGCCCAAAGCCCTGCCGTTATAGGAATACTCGTAGTCGATGGTGGAGGCGAAAATCCCGACCATTGCCACAATGGCGATAAAGATTACCACTCCGTGCTTTATGATTTCCCGCCTGTATTTCAGCAGATTCAGACGGGCGGAATGCATTCTCCTGGCGAACAAAACAAAGGTTTTCCAGAAAAACCACGAAATAAGGTCCGCGACCTTGTCAAAGGCTGCCACAAAAGCAGCTGACACGTTCCAAAGTCCCTCCAGTCCGTCTTCCAGGATTTCTCTTATCTCGTCGAGGATTTCGTCCGTCGCCGTCACTATGGCGGCGCAAATATCCCATATATCGATCTTCCGGCTGCGCTTTGCCTTTTGCCCTTCGGCTTGCGGCTTGCGTTCCGGTTTTATTGTTTTGCCTTTGCTTTTTCCTTTGCCTTTAGCCATAACTCAGCGTCTCCTATTCTCTCTTTGCTGCATACGCACCTCCTGCCGGCGTCGTTTACTCCTGTGTCCCGACATTCGCTGCAAAGATATTTCACATCGGTAAAGTCGAGAGGGAAATTGTTTTCCGTCAAGAGGACGGCTCTCTCTTGCTCGAGGAGCATCATGAGTCTTTTTATCTCGTCAAGGTCGCTGCCGCCGGTCAAAACCGCCCGTGAAAGCTTGCTTCCCAAATCCTTAAGGGTCTCGTCGATTTCCTCGATTCTCGGCAGCTTTTCGTAAACCTCTTTTTTCGCTTCCTGGGACTTCCTTTCGGCTTCCTGCCGCAGGAAATCATAATATCGGTTTAAATCCGCCCCGCTGACCGTTGTTTTCTTGTTAACGTCTCTACCGAAGGAAACTGCTTGTTTCTGCCAGTTCTCCAGTATTTTATTCACATAATTTACATTGGGATTTTGGATTCCCACGGTTTTGCCGCAGGCTTCCAGTATCCTTTCCACGGAAAATCCCATTTCGTCGAACCAGCGGTCGATTACCTTCTTTTCTCCCTCGGTCGCCACTCTTCCCACGACGCCAAGAGAGCTTAAAATCCGTTTATATTCGCCGTACCGCTTGCCCGAGGCTTCTAAATATTCCTCCGCCTGCTCCGCGGTGTTTATGCCTTTTTCCGCCCATTCCCGTATAACGGCGCCGATATATTTCAGCTGGGTTTTCTTCTTTTCGTAGCAGTACTCGAAGGCTTTTTTTATCATCTCCGGTTCTGCGGAAATTTCGTTGCGCCACCCGGCGATTTCCTGCATTTCTTTCGGGGAAATCGGCTCGCCTTTCAGATTTTCCACAAAGTCATACATATCGCTAAGGGTTTCATCACAAAGGGTTTCCGAAAGCTTTGCGTTTTTTTGCGGAGCTTCCATGGCTGCCCCATACATAAGCCCCCGCAAATTCGTAAAGGTAACGGCGTAATCCAGCTTTTGCCGGCTCCTTGTTTCTATCTTTACAGCCCCCATCTCTTCCCAGTATCTCCATGCGCGGTCAACCTCATCGTCGGTGAGATTCAGCTGGCTGGCGATTCCGTGATGGGTGAGGTCAAGCTGCTGCCCGGCGTAGAGCAAGGCGAAAAGATACACCTTGACATAGTCCCCCGGCGCCTGCGGCAAATATTCATTTATAAAAATATTTTCCACTTCTGTGGTCAGAAGATAGAAATCCTTGATCTTCTCATTTTTAAAGTTCATCTTTTCCTCGTTTCCCCTTGCGGAGTCCCGCGCTGCGGGCTTTGGGCGGCTGTCCCTTCGCTACCCTTTCGCCGTCCTTTAGAGGGCTTTGTCGCTGAACTTGGTGTATCGGGATACCCAGGTCAGCTCGATTTTGCCCGTAGGACCGCTTCTGTGCTTTGCGATGTTTACCTCGCATACCCCCGGGGTTTCCGTTTCCGGGTTGTAATAATCGTCGCGGTAAAGGAAAAGCACGATGTCCGCGTCCTGCTCGATGGAGCCTGATTCTCTCAGGTCGGAGAGGATCGGGCGCTTGTCCGGTCTTTGCTCCGGCGCTCTGGAAAGCTGAGAAAGGACGATGACCGGGCAGTCCATTTCTCTTGCCAGTAGCTTTAGGTTACGAGAAATGGCACTGATTTCCTGCTGCCTGCTGTCGGCTTTTCCGTCGAATTTCATCAGCTGCAAATAGTCCAGCACCACAAGGTCCAGCCCCTGCTCGGCTTTTAGTCTCCTGCATTTGTTTCGCATTTCCATCAGGGAAATACCCGGGGTATCATCGATTACGATCTTCGTCCCGTTTAGGTCGTTCGCCGCCATGGAAATTCGATCCCAGTCGGTTCTTTCCAAATCGCCCTGTTTCAGCTTTTGCATCTCCACCCTTGCCTGCATGGCAAGAAGTCTCTGTCCGAGCTGCTCCTTTGCCATTTCCAAGCTGAAAATGATCACGGAGGAGCCGGCTTTGATGGCGCTCTGCTGGGCGATGTTCAGCGCAAGGGCGGTTTTCCCCATGGCGGGTCTTGCCGCCACGATGATCAAATCCGAACGCTGAAGTCCGCTGGTCTTTTCGTCCAGTTCTCGGAATCCCGTAGGGATACCCACTATTTTATCCTTGTTTTTTGACGCTTCGTCGATGATTTTAAGGTTTTCCAGTAAAACTTCCTGTATCTTCGCATAATCGTTCTTTTGTCTTTTCTGGGCGATGCTGAAAATCCCGCTTTCCGCGTAGTCCAAAATTTCCCGGGCGTCCATCTTTGCCTCGTAGCCCTTGGCGGTGATGTCCTCGGTTGTCCTTATCATCTGCCGGAGGGTCGCTTTTTCGGCGACGATCTTGGCGTATTCGGCTCCGTTTGCCGTAGAAGGGACATCGGCGGTGAGGGTCGCGATATAGGCTCTGCCCCCAACCATGTCCAGCGCCTTGCGACGCTTCAGCTCTTCGCATACCGTCAGGACATCTACGGGAGAATTTTCTCTGTACAAATCCCAAATGGCGCGAAAAATTTCTCTATGGCTTTCGTTATAAAAATCCTCTTCCTTGACTTCTTCGAGGATCTCCGAAAGAACGTCTTTGTCAAGCATCGCTGCGCCCAGAGCGGATCTTTCCGCTTCGTCGTTATGGGGCGGAATTCTGTCAATCATGTTTTTCTCCTACTGCTAATCACTGATACGAACCGACTTGTACCTGCTCGGCTACTCGGCGTTTACGACAACTTTAAGCTTTGCGCTTACTTCTGTGTACAGCTTGATTTCAACCGTAATTTCGCCCGTCTGTTTAATCGGGCTGTCCAACTGGATTTTCTTCTTGTCCACGGTGATATTGTGCTGGGCTTTGAGGGCGTCTGCGATATCCTTGGAAGTGATGGAACCGAAAATTTTGCCCCCTTCTCCCGCTTTTGTTTTGATTTCAACGCTGAGGGCGCCGATTTTCTCTGCGGTAGCCTGCGCCGCCGCCTTTTCTTCCGCCTTTTTCTCTGCGGCTATCGCCTTTTGCTTTTCCAAGCTTCTGATATTGCCTTCGGTGGCTTCGGTGGCGTAGCCCTTTGGAAGAAGCATATTTCTTGCGTAGCCGTCGCTTACCTTAACCACGTCTCCCGCCTTGCCGGTACCCTTTATATCTCTATTCAAGATTACGATCATCGTTTTTTACCTCCATGATTTCTTTGATTTTGTCCACGGTTATATCTATGCTATCGTCAACCTGCGCTGCCGCGGTGGTAAGATGTCCGCCGCCGCCGAATTTTTCCATTATCAGCTGCACGTTCACATCTCCCAGCGACCTTGCGCTTATGACGGTTTTTTCGTCTGTGTTTCTGCCTACCACAAAGGAGGCTTTGACCCCTTTTATCGTAAGCAGGGCGTCCGCCACCTGCGCGCAAATGAGCTGCGCGTTTGTCTTCACCTGGGGACAGGTTGTGATGGCAATGCCTCCCTCAAAGACCTGGGTGTCCGAAATCGCCCCGGCTCTGAGTCTGATATAAGAAATATCTTCTTGGAAAAAGCGTTTTACCTCCGTAGGGTCTGCTCCCTGCCTTCTCAGCCAAGCCGCCGCCTCAAAGGTTCGCACGCCGGTTTTCACCGCGAATCCGTTTGTGTCCACCGTCATTCCTGCCAGCAGCGCCTCCGCCTCAATTTTTGCGAGGCTCTTCTTTTTGCTCATATACTGCAAAATCTCCGCCACCAGCTCCGACGCCGAGGAAGCGTAGGATTCCATGTACGCAAGCACCGGATTTTCGATAAATTCCTCCACCTTTCTGTGATGGTCGATAACCACGACTTTTTCGCAGATATCCAAAAGCCGCGGGCATTCCACAAGACTGGGTCTGTGGGTGTCCACAACGATGAGCAGGCTGTCCGTCTCCGCAAGGGAAAGGGCTTTTTCCGAGGAAATAAATTTATAGGCATCGGTTTCCTTTGCCTGTCTGAAAATTTCCGCCAGGGACTCGTTGTATTCGTCGATTATGATATACGGCTCTTTTTCCGAAAGGTAGCAAAGCCTTGCAATTCCCAGCGCCGCCCCGAAGCTGTCCATGTCGGGGTTGTCATGCCCCATGATAAAAATTTTCTTGGACTGTTCGATGAGCTGTTTCAGGGCGTGTCCCACGATTCTGGACTTGCCCTTGTTGCTCTTTTCCACGGTCTGGAGCTTGCCGCCGTAATATTCGATCTTGATGTTTCGCTTTATGACCGCCTGATCTCCGCCTCTGCCGAGAGCAAGGTCCAAAGCGGTGTCCGCGTAGGACTCGGACTGCGCCATATTTCTGCCTCCTACGCCTACGCCGATACTGAGGCTCGCCGGAAAATCCGCGCCGGTTTCCAGGTTTCTCACCTCGTCCAGCAGGTCAAATTTTGAGGCGATAATCTTTTCCAAATGCTGCTGCTCGAACCAGACCACGTACATACTGCTTTTTACGCGAATGACCGAAGCCTCTATCTTCGCCGCCCATTTTCGAATGATTCCGTCGATTTGGCTGGAAAGTGCCAGCCGCGGAACGGGTCCGGTGCTGTCGATAAGCTCGTCGTAATTATCCAGCTGAATCTTGGCGACGCAGGGTTTTTCGTTGTTGTAGCGGTCTTTCAAATCTTCGAGATTCGTTACGTCGCTGAAAAACACCGCCAGTCCGTCTTCGTCCTTTTCCGTGAGCTTTTTCGCGGAAATTCGGAATATCTTGTCGTTTCGCCGAATCAGAGGGTGGGTGTCGCCGGCGGCAGCTTCGTAAAGCTCCCCCAGCTTAATTCCCGTAAGCACGAAGATATCGCCTTCGAGTATTTCGTCGTAGACAAAGACTTCGTTTATTCTTTCGCTTGCCCCCGTAACCTTCCCCTGGGCGTTGATGAAACACGCCGGAAGGGGGATATACTCCAGTATGGAATTGTCTGTCTTTTCCTTTGCCATAAAAATCTCCATTCTGCCCCGTTGCGCGGCGCAAACAGTAAGCTTAGGGATTTATTCGATTCCCAGTCCGAAATTCTCCCTGACCCGTTTCATGGTTTTTTGCGCGATGGCGTCCGCTCTTTGGGCGCCGTCTTTCAAAATGCCGATAAGCTCGCCGGACTCTCTGATGTCCTTGTATTTCTCCTGAATCGGCAGAAGCGCTTCGGCGGTAACCTCAACCAAATCTTTCTTAAAGTCGCCGTAGCCCTTGCCCTCATAAGCGGTTTCCAGCTCCGAAATCGTCTTTCCGGACAAAACGCTGTAAATATTTAGCAAATTGCTGATTCCCGGTTTGTTTTCCGGGTCGAATTTCACGATTCCGTCGGAGTCCGTGGTGGCTTTCATGATTGATTTTTTTATCTTTGATGGTTCGTCCAAAAGGGAAATCCGGCTGTGAATGTTTTCTGCGGATTTTGACATCTTGGAAGTCGGATCGTCCAGTGCCATGATTCTGGCGCCCTCTTTCATAAATCTGCCGTCGGGAACCACGAAGGTCTTGCCGTAATGGTGATTTACCCTGATGGCAAGGTCACGGGTCAGCTCGATGTGCTGTTTCTGGTCGTTTCCCACAGGAACCACGTCCGTATCGTAAAGCAAAATATCCGCCGCCATCAGCGTCGGGTAGGTGAGAAGCCCTGCGCCTACGGATTCTTTTCCCTGGCTCTTCGCCTTGAACTGGGTCATTCGGAAAAGCTCTCCGGTGTTTGCACAGCAGGTTAAAATCCAGCCAAGCTCCGCGTGACCGGAAACCTGGGACTGGACGAAAACGATGGATTTCTTGGGGTCAACTCCCACCGCAAGATAAAGCGCCGCCACGTCCAAAATGTGCTGCTTTAATTCCTTTGGGTCTTGGGGCACCGTTATGGCGTGTTCGTCAACGATGCAGTATATGCATTCGTGATCTTCCTGAAGTTCCACAAACTGTCTGAGCGCTCCCAGATAATTCCCCAAATGTATATTGCCCGTAGGCTGCACTCCCGAAAAAACTCGTTTCATTTTTTTAGCTCCTTTTTAAAACTCTCGATGATCGCTTTTTCCGCCCGGGAAACGGTCATCTGCGACACTCCCAGCTTCGAGGCAATCTCGCTTTGCGATTTATTCAAGATAAATCTCTGTTTGAATATGTATTTATAGGTATCGCTGAAACCCTTCAGCACGTTGTTTATGATTTCTCCAAGTTCCACTCGCTCGAATCCGTTGTCCTCAAAGCCGATGTATTTTTCAAGGGCTGTGGCGTCCGCTTCTTCGTCGGAGGTTGCGGTGGGGCTATCCAGCGAATAGGTGCCGTAAGCCTTGGCGCTTTCCATGGCTTGGAAAATCTGCTCGTGGGTCAGTCCCGTAAGCTCCGCGATTTCCGCTACCGTAGGCACCCTGCCCAGCTCTCCCGTGAGCTTTTCCTTGGCTTCTTGCACCTTGCCCGCGTTTTCTTTCATGCGGCGAGGGACTTTCAGGCTCCATTCCTTGTCCCGGAAATATTTTTTGATTTCTCCGAGAATGGTTGGAGTTGCAAAGCTCTGGAACTCGTAGCCCTTTGAGGGATCGAATCTTTCGACAGCAGAAACAAGAGCCATGGCGCCAACCTGATACAAATCGTCGTAGTCGACGCCCTTGCCCAAATATTTTCTTATTAAGATGTCTACGATATATAGATTTTCCTCGACGATTTTGTTTCTAAGCTCAATCGTGGGATTCTTCGCATACTCTCTAAGTAGCTCTGCCGTCCTCTGCTTCTGCTGCATTATTTCCTCTTTACCATCTTAATTGTTTTCTTGCATCCCGGATTGTCGATAAGCTCTACTTCGCTCATCAGGGTGTTGATGAGGTAAACGCCGATGTCTCCCTCGTTCGGGCAGTCCATGCACTGCATGGAAAGTCCGTCTCCGCAGTTCATGGAGCCTGTGTCCGTTACGTAAATTTCCAAAAGATTTTTGTCAATTACACATTCGAGGGTGTATTCGGTGGTCATTCCTTCCTTGCCGTGGCAGGAAATGTTCTTGCAAGCCTGTCCCACAGCGGTCTTGATATCCTCGATTTCTTCAACGTTAAATCCCGATGTGTCCGCGATGGCACCCACCGCAAGCCTGATCATCGCTATATATTCCGGTTTCCCCGGAATGGTAAATTTAACTCTGTCCGCCATGCTAATTTCCCTTCCTTCTTTTTCTTTTCAATCTGAATTAAACTAAATTAAAATTTCATCTGCTCCTGCCTGTCCGCGCCCTCCGGATTTTGCTTAGCCTCCGGTACGTCGTCCTCATCTTGGTCAAGCTCCTCGTCTCTGATGACTTTTGCCAGCGCGATGATATTCGCGTCTTCTCCCACGTTCATGATCTTGACGCCTTGGGTTGCTCTTCCCAGCTTTGAAATTTCCTTCGCAGCCATGCGTATGATGATTCCGTCGGAATTGATGAGCAAGATGTCGTCATCGTTATCCACAGCCATGGCACCTACAAGTTCCCCGGTCTTTTTAAACTTGCCCTTGTCATAGGTCAAAAGTCCTTTTCCGCCTCGAACCTGTATCTTGTAGTCTTCCACCTTTGTTCTCTTGCCGAAGCCTTTTTGGGTTACAACCAGCAGTTCCTGACCCGGTTCCACAAGTTCCATTGCCACAACTTCGTCGTCCTTTTCCAGCTTGATGGCTCTCACGCCTCCTGCGATTCTTCCCATCGGTCTTACGTCGTCCTCGGAGAAGCAAATGCACTTGCCCTGCTTCGTCACGATGATGACGTTGTTTGTGCCGCTGGTCTGTTTGATTCCGATGAGCTCGTCGCCGTCCTTTAGGTTCATGGCGATGAGTCCGGTCTTTCTGTTGGTATCGAAGTTGGAAAGAGCGGTCTTCTTGATGGTTCCCTGTTTGGTAACTGCGATGAGGAATTTATCCTCGGCAAATTCTTTAATCGGAATTACCGCGGTGATTCTCTCACGCTGCATAAGGTTCAGGAAGTTTACCGCCGGAGTACCCTTTGCGGTTCTCGTGGCTTCCGGAATCTCGTAAGCTTTGATCTTGTGGGCTTTTCCCGTGTTTGTAAAGAACATCAGATAATCGTGGGTAGAGGTCATGATGAGGTTCTTTACGAAGTCGTTTTCCCGGGTGGTGATGCCGGTAACGCCCTTGCCGCCCCGTCTCTGGGACTTGTAGGTGTCTACCGGAACCCGCTTGATATAGCCAAGGTGAGTCAGAGTAACGCAGACGTTTTCCTCTTCGATCAAATCTTCTTCGTCGATTTCGGTTTCGTCCGCTTTGATCTTGGTTCTTCTCTTATCTCCCCATTTTTCTTTGATTTCGAGAAGCTCCGTCTTTACGACTCCCATCAGCATATGTTCGTCTGCTAAGAGCTGCTTGTAATAGGCGATTTTCTTGATGAGCTCCTGATATTCGTTTTCGATTTTCTCTTTTTCCAAGCCTTGCAGTCTGCGAAGCTGCATATCCAGAATCGCCTGTGCCTGAATTTCGGAAAGCCCGAAGCGTTCCATGAGTCTTTCCTTGGCGTCGTTGTAGCTGTTTCTGATGATCTTGATGATCTCGTCGATATTGTCAAGGGCGATTCGATAGCCTTCTAAGATGTGCGCCCTCGCTTCGGCTTTTTTCTTGTCGTAGATGGTTCTTCTGGTTACCACCTCTTTTTGGTGCTTGAGGTATTCGTCCAGAATTTCCCGCAGGGTCAAAATCTTCGGTCTGCCGTCTACGATTGCAAGCATAATCATGGAGATGCTTTCCTGCATCTGTGTGTGCTTGTAAAGTCGGTTCAGGATAATCTGGGCGTTTGCGTCCTTTTTCAGTTCGATGACGATTCTCATGCCCTTGCGGTTGGACTCGTCTCTGATTTCGGAAATTCCCTCGATTTTCTTGTCCTTTACCAGCTCCGCCATCTTTTCGATGAGCCTTGCCTTGTTCACCTGATAAGGAATTTCGCTTACAATAATCTGCTGGCGACCCTTATTTGTCTCTTCGATTTCGGTGACCGCCCGAACGACTACCTTGCCCTGTCCCGTTTTGTATGCCTGTCTTGCGGAGTTTTTGCCCATGATAACGGCACCGGTTGGGAAGTCCGGTCCCTTGACGATCTTGCAAAGCTCGTCGATGGAACATTCCGGTTCGTCGATAATCTTGACCGCCGCGTCAATGGTTTCCGCAAGGTTGTGTGGCGGAATCGAGGTTGCCATACCTACCGCGATACCGTTGGAACCGTTTACAAGCAGGTTCGGGAATCTGGAGGGCAAAACCACCGGTTCCTTTTCTTCCCCGTCAAAGTTCGGGATAAAGTCAACGGTTTCCTTGTCTATGTCTCTGAGCATTTGCAGCGCCAGCGGCGTCATTCTGGCTTCCGTGTAACGCATTGCCGCAGCGCCGTCTCCGTCTACGGAGCCGAAGTTTCCGTGTCCGTCCACCAGCTGGTGCCTGATGTTCCAAGGCTGTGCAAGCCTTACCATGGCATCGTAAATGGAGGAGTCGCCGTGAGGGTGATATTTACCCATTACTTCGCCGACGATACGGGCGGATTTTTTATGTGGTTTATCCGGCGTTACCCCCAGCTCGCTCATTCCGTATAAAATTCTTCTGTGTACCGGCTTCAATCCGTCTCTTACGTCGGGCAGGGCACGGCTTACGATTACGCTCATGGCGTAGTCGATGTAGGATTGCTTCATCTCATCGTGAATCTCGTGTTGAAGCATTTTCTGATCTTCCAATAATGTTGTCATTTTCGCCCTCCCTCCTTATGCGTCTATGGTCGCGTACTGCGCGTTGTCTTCGATAAATTTTTTCCGTGGCGGAACCTTGTCTCCCATGAGGGTCGTAAAGATTTCGTCCGCCGCTGCGCTGTCTTCCAGCGTAATCTGTACCAGCGTTCTGTGGTTGAAATCCATGGTGGTTTCCCAAAGCTGCTCCGCGTCCATTTCTCCCAGACCTTTGTATCTTTGGATATCCGCCTTGCCCGGCTTGTCCGCGATTTCCGCCATAAGCTTTGCCTGTTCTTCCTCGCTGTAAGTGTAGTGAACTTCCTTGCCTTTCTTTACCTGATAAAGAGGCGGCTGGGCAGCGTAAACATAGCCCTCTTCGATCAAAGGCTTCATGTATCGGTAGAAGAAGGTGAGCAAAAGGGTTCTGATATGAGCGCCGTCCACGTCGGCATCTGTCATGATGATAATCTTGTGATATCTCAGCTTTTCCAGATTAAAATCTTCGCCGATTCCGCAGCCGAAGGCGGTGATCATGTTCTTGATTTCTTCGGAGCTTAAAATCCGGTCAAGCCTTGCTTTTTCAACGTTTAAAATCTTACCGCGAAGGGGAAGAATCGCCTGACGTTTTCTGTCTCTGCCGTCCTTTGCGGAGCCTCCCGCGGAGTCACCTTCGACCAGGAAGATTTCCGAAAGTGCCGGATCCTTTTCGGAGCAGTCCGCCAGCTTTCCCGGAAGGGAAAAGCTCTCCAGCGCTCCTTTTCTTCTGGTTAAATCTCTGGCTTTTCTTGCGGCTTCTCTTGCCCGAGCCGCTTTGATACATTTTTCGATGATGATCTTCGCCTGTGCCGGATTTTCTTCTAAGAAAGCCGTAAGGTTTTCGTTGGTTGAAGTTTCAACAAATCCGCGAATTTCCGAATTTCCCAGCTTTGCCTTTGTCTGTCCCTCGAATTGAGGTTCTTCCAGTTTTACGGACACTACCGCCGTCAAGCCCTCTCTTACGTCTTCGCCGCTTAAGGTATCGTTTTCCTTGAGAATTTTGGATTTCTTGCCATAATCGTTGAAAACTCTGGTAAGAGCGCTCTTAAATCCCACGATATGGGTACCGCCGTCGGTGGTGTTGATATTGTTTGCATATCCCAGAATCAGCTCGCTGTAGCTGTCGGTGTACTGCATTGCAATTTCAACCTCGCAGGTGTCTTTGATGATTTCAAAATAGATGACCTCCGGGTGGAGCGGGTCTTTGTTTTTGTTGATAAAGCTTACAAATTCCTTGATTCCTCCCTCGTAGTGGTAGGTTTCGCTTCTCTTTTTTCCTTCCCGCTCGTCCTTAAAGACAATTTTGATGCCCTTATTGAGGAACGCCATTTCTCTGAGCCTATGTTCCAGCACGTCAAAATCGAACACCGTGGTTTCGGTGAAGATTTCCGGGTCCGGCCAGAAGGTGGTCTTTGAACCTGTTTTTCTCGATTCGCCGATTACTTCAAGCTTCGATACGGTCTTTCCCTTTTCGTAGCACTGCTTATAAATTTTGCCGTTTCTCTTGATTTCCACTTCCATGTGGGTGGAAAGGGCATTCACAACCGAGGCGCCTACGCCGTGGAGACCGCCGGATACCTTGTATCCTCCGCCGCCGAATTTGCCGCCGGCATGAAGCACCGTATGAATAACTTCAACTGCCGGAATTCCCATTTTGGGGTGCTTATCCACAGGCATTCCTCGTCCGTCGTCCTCTACGACGATGGAATTATCCTTTTGAATGGTGACATTTATGGTTTTACAGTATCCTGCCAGAGCCTCGTCTATACTGTTGTCCACGATTTCGTAAACCAGATGATGAAGCCCCTTTGGTCCTGTGCTTCCTATATACATTCCGGGTCTTTTTCTGACCGCTTCAAGACCCTCCAGAACTTGTATTTGTTCCGCGCCGTATTGGGCGTTTGTTTTCTCTTCTAAGCTCATTTTTTCTCCCTTTTTTCTGTTTTAATAACAGGTAATCAAATTATATTATATCACAACGGACTGCAAATTTCAATCTCGCCTTTTTCGACTTTATACGCGGTGTAATTTGGAAATTTTTTTGTCAATAGATCGGGAATTTCTGTGGTAGTAATAAAAAGCTGCACACTGGCAAGAGATTTTACCAGATATTCCTGTCTTTCTATATCCAGCTCGCTCATCACGTCGTCGAGCAAAAGTATCGGTTTATAGCCGGTTTCCTCTTCGATTATCTTTATTTCGGCAAGCTTAAGGGAAAGGGCGCAGGTGCGCTGCTGACCCTGAGAACCGAAGCTTCTGACGTTTATTCCGTCGATAAAAAGTTCAAAATCGTCTTTGTGGGGTCCCTTCGTCGTGGTGCGCTGGCGAATATCTCCATCATAGGATTCTTTTATTTTTTCGTAAAATTTCTCTTCCTGTTCTTTGAAATCCGCGAAAAATTCCACGTTCGGAGCGTATTTTATTTCCAGCTTTTCTTTTCCGTTTGTGATTTTGCCGTGTATTTGCCCGGCGGTGAGGGACAAATCTTTGATAAAATTCTTTCTCATGCCCATAACCGCAGCGCCGTATTTTGAAAGCTGCCTGTCCCACACGTCCAGCATGGACCTGTCGATATCGAATTCTTTCAAATAAGCGTTTCTTTGGGTCAGGATTTTTTTATAATTAGAGAGGTTGTCGTAATAAGCGGGTTTTATCTGACAAAGCTCTCTGTCGATAAATTTTCGCCTTTTTTCCGGCTCGTCCTTCACGATTTTTAAATCTTCCGGTGAAAAAATCACGATAAAAACGTTTTTCAGAAGTTCTGAGGTCTTTTTTAATTTAATTCCGTCCAGTTTCGCATACTTTTTTTGGTCCTTTGCATATATGATTTCCACGGCGCAATCCATATCGTCCTTTACGGCTTCTATATTTACGCTTGCAAAATCGCAGCCGAATCTTATCAGCTCCGAATCTCTGTTTGTTCGGAAGGATTTTCCCACCGAGGTAACGTAAATTCCCTCAAGAAGATTGGTTTTCCCCTGGGCGTTTTTTCCGAGAATCAAATTCACACTTTTATTAAATTGAAGATGAAGACTTTCGTAATTACGAAAGTCTTTCAGTTCTATGCTTCTTATATACATTTTCAGATATTTTTTATTTTTTTAATTATTGGTTATTCTTACAGGAAGAACTAAATATTCATATTCTTCTCCCGTAATGGGTTTTAACAGGCATGGGCTGATACTAGTGTTGAAGTTCATGGTTATGCTTTCGTCGTCGATGGCTTTCAGAGCGTCGATCATATACTTTGAGTTGAAGCCGATCATTAAATCATCTCCCTCCTTTGAGATGATAACCTCTTCTTTTACGTTGCCTTCTTCGGATTTTGAAGTGACTTCCATGTTTCCGTCTTTGATATCCAGTTTTATCAGATTGTTTTTTCCTACCTTCGCCAGCAAAGAAGCTCTTTCGATGCTTTCCAGCAAATCTTCTCTGTTTACGACCACTCTGCACTTGCTGTCTTTCGGAAGAATGTTATTGTAATCCACAAATTCTCCCTCAAGAAGCCGCAATATCACCTTTGTGTCTCCGATTAAGAAAACAGCTCGCTTATCGTTGATGTAAAGGTCTACGTCCTGCAATTCGATTTCGTTTTCCGTGATGATTTTGCTTATTTCGTTGATAATTTTTGCCGGAATAATGATATTTTGTTCTTTTTTGTTTATAATGTTTTCTCTTGCTACCGCCATACGGAAGCCGTCCAGAGCCACCATGCTGAGCTTTCTTTCTTTTATCTCCACGAGAACTCCTGTTATTACGCCTCTGGATTCATCGATGCTTGCGGCGAAAGAAGTTTTTCTGATCATGTCTTTGAGGATTTCTTTGTCAAAGGCGATTCTTTCTTTGGGATCGATATCGATGTTGATATTCGGAAATTCGTCGGAAGAAAGCCCTAAGATGTTGAATTCGGAGCTTGCGCATTTTATCAGGATATTTTCATTCTTTAATTCCACGGAAACCTGGCTGTTAGGCAGCTTTCTTATGATATCGGAGAAAAGCTTTGCCTGAACCACTACTTCGCCGGGTTCAAAATTTTCTACCTCAAATTTCTTTTCGATGCTCAAATCAAGATCCGAGGCTGCCATGGTAAGCTCGCCGTTTTCGTCCACCCTAAGGAGAATTCCCTTTAAGATAGGAATTGTGGTTCTGGCTGTTACTGCCTTTGAAACGATATTTAACGCTTTTGTTAAGTTCTGTTGACTGCAAGAAAATTTCATAAAAACCTCCGAATGAATTATTTAATAATTTATAT
This sequence comes from Bacteroides stercoris, assembly GCA_963635155.1. Classification (GTDB taxonomy): domain Bacteria; phylum Bacillota; class Clostridia; order Peptostreptococcales; family Anaerovoracaceae; genus CAG-238. Next base: position 16,206 of record CAVHEY010000001.1, on the reverse strand, counting down.
TTTTTGTAGTAATAGTAGTAGTAGGGGCTGTGGAATCTGTGGATAACTCCTGTCAGCCTTAAAATTTCATAGAAAATTGTTGTTCAAAATCTAAGGATAGGTTTTAAAAATTATCCTCTTTTTCTTTATCGGTTATCGATAGGTCTTATCAATCCTTTATTTTTTCCTTTAAATCGAAAATCAGGTTTCCGAAAGCAGAGTCCCGTTTCATTTCGTCTTCGATTTTTTCACAGGCGTACATTACGGTGGTGTAGTGTCTTCCTCCGAAGTATTCGCCTATCTTTGGCAGGGACAGATCGGTCATGTCTCGCATGAGGTACATAGCCACCTGCCGAGGAAAAGCGATGTTGTTTGTTTTTTTGGAGGACTCGATTTCCGTCAATTTTATATTGTAGTGTTTGCAAACAATTTTTTTGATTTTTTCCGGAGTTATGGTAATTTCGCCGGTATTCATAATGTCCTTTAGGGTTCTTTTTACAAAATTCTTATCGAGTTTCTCCTTTAAAAGATGTGAAAAAGATACGCTTCTTGTAAATGCTCCCTCGAGCTCTCGGATATTATCCTTAATTTTTTCCGCGATAAGGCACACAACCTCGTAAAGATCGTCATCAACGGGAATTTCGAGATTTTCGGCTTTTTTCATAAGGATAGCGACTCTCGTTTCATAATCCGGAGGCTGAATATCCGCCAGCAGATTCCATTGAAATCTCGAGCGGAGCCGTTCGTCCAGATTTGTAAGCTTATTGGGCGCTCGATCTCCGGATATGATGATCTGTTTATTCAGGTCGTACAACGTGTTAAAGGTATGGAAAAATTCTTCTTGTGTGTTTTCTTTTCCCTCCAGAAACTGGATATCGTCTACCAAAAGCACGTCTACCTTCCTGTATTTTTGTTTAAATTCGTTCATCTTCTGTTCGGCGATGGCTTTGATCAGCTCGTTCGTGAACATTTCGGAGGAAACATACAGAACATTCAGAGACGGATTATGCTCCAAAAGATAAATTCCTATGGCGTGCATAAGGTGAGTCTTTCCAAGCCCCGAACCTCCGTAAATAAAAAGAGGATTATAAGTTTCCGAGGGGGACTCCGCTACCGCAAGAGCCGCCGCGTGGGCGAGCTTGTTACTGCTTCCCACCACAAAATTATCAAAATTAAATTTTGGGTTAAAAAGTTTTTGTTTGTCCAAAACCTTTTTACTCGGCTTTATTTTTGGGGCAGCTAAGGAGTTATCCACAGGTTTTTCATATTCGTCGGAGGACTTTAAAACGACCCGATACTCGTCTTTCAACACCTTTTTAAAAGCGAATTGAAGATAAGAAATATACCGATTTTTGAGTACGCTGATGATAAAATCGTTTCCGCGGGAGGACTGAACCTGAAGATATACGATGTTCAAATCCCTGTCTATTTTGTTAATACTCAGCGGTTCCTTAAACCATGTGTCAAAACTGATCGGCGTGGTGTTTTCCTTGATTATTTCGAGAACCTCTGTCCAAATTTTTTCGTAGTTTTCCAATTTTGTACCTTCTTGATTCATTACCTTTTTTATCTTCTTTTATTGTATATAAAAAGTTATGCATAGGCAAGAGCGAATTAAAAATTTAAAAAAATAATTTTTTATAAAGTTATCCACATATTAAGGATAATTTTATGAATAACTTTTGTGGATAATTACGAGTCTGATGAGTGTCTGATGAATCGTTTGGTGAGGGTCTGATGCGTCCGAAATTTAGTTTAACAATTCGTTGACATTGCAAAAGGAATAAAGTATAATATTTTAGCGTATGTGCGTATTGGAATTTAGATTCGCGCAAAAAAATTCAGAAAGGAGTCTAGTGATGAAACAGACATATCAACCAAAGAAAAGACAAAGAATGAAAGAACATGGTTTCAGAAAGAGAATGGCAACGAAGAACGGAAGAAACGTTCTTAAGAGAAGAAGAGCCAGAGGCAGAAAGAAATTAACTGCTTAATTTTGCGAAGCTGAGCGGTTATTGCAATGCTGAAAAAAAATGTTTTAAGGAAAAAAAGTGATTTTTCTTCTATTTACGATAGAGGAAGATCGGTGGGCGAGCGATATGTGGTGCTGTTTTTCAGACCCAATCATTTGCCGTACAACAGAACAGGGTTTTTAGCAAGTAAAAAAGTAGGGAACAGTGTTAAGAGAAATCGCGCCAGAAGACTGATGAAGGAATCATATAGGAAATTTTCCGAAGATCTTCCGGCAGGTTATGATTTTATCATCATAGCCAGAAACACTATTTCCGGTAAAAAATGTGCGGATGTTGAAAAATCACTCAAATCCGCTTTCAAAAAAACCGGAGTACTGAAAGATAAATGAAATGGATAGGCAACTTTTTTAAAAGGATAATGATTTTGACGATAAGATTTTATCAGAGATTTATTTCGCCTTTATTTCCGTCTACCTGCCGGTTTTATCCTACCTGCTCTACATATTTTATACAAGCGTTAGAAAAATATGGAGTTTTTAAAGGTAGCTATTTAGGTATTAAGAGAATTTTAAAGTGTCACCCTTGGCATGAGGGAGGATATGACCCTTTAAAATAATGGAGGAAATTGATGGGACTAATTGCAAAACCATTAAGTCTTTTGCTCACGTGGCTGTATGAGGTGATCGGCAATTACGGTCTTGCCATCGTTGTTTTAACGGTAGTGGTAAAATTGTGCCTTTATCCCGTATACGCCAAGCAGACGAAATCTACGATGAAAATGTCTGAATTCCAACCTAAGATTAAGGAAATTCAGCAGAAATATGCGAATGATAAGGCTCTGATGAACGAAAAGCTTAACGAGCTTTATAAAAATGAAGGCGCCAGCATGTATGGCGGCTGCCTTCCGATGATCGTTCAGATGGTTGTTATCATGGGTCTTTTTGCTTTGCTGAGAGACCCGATGGCGTACATAACTTCCGGAGACATGATTTTCGCTACACACGAGAGCTTTTTATGGATTAAAGATTTGGCGCAGCCGGACAAATGGATTCTTCCTATCGCTGCGGCTATTGCAACTTTCATTTCTTTCTCGATGTCGCAGTCCTCAATGAATGCCGGTGGAAACGCACAGCAAACGGCGTTTATGACCAAGACCATGAAGTACTTTTTCCCTATCATGATTCTTTGGATGGCAAGAAGCTATCCTGCGGGACTTGCTGTTTACTGGTTCGGAAGCCAGGTAATTCAGATTTTCTACAACATGAGATTCAATGCGTGGAGAAAAAAGTATAAAGCGGAGAAAGAAGCCAAAGAAGCTAAGAATAAAAAAAGAAGAGCAAAAGCATAAAACATTGGAGGAAACATAACATGGATTTTTCTGAAAAGTATGGAACAGATGTAGAAGAAGCTGTTAATTTGGCGCTTCTGGATCTTGATCTTACCATAGACGAAGTTGATGTTACTGTTTTGGAGGAACCTTCCCGGGGATTTTTCGGTATCGGATCAAAACTTGCAAAAGTAAGGGTTGAGAAGAAGAAAGCGCCTGCAAAACCTGTAAAAGAAGAAAAACAGGAAAAACCGGCGGCACCCGTTAAACAGGAAAAGAAAGCCGAAAAAGCAAAACCGGAAAGAGAAAGAACTCCAAAAAAAGAAACGTCAAGAAATAAAAAAGAAAGAACGACCCCTAGGTTTAACATTGAAGACGTGGAACCGATACTTACTCGAGAAGCCGATGAAAATCTTACGCCATGCGAGGATCACGCAGCGCTTAAGTTTCTTCATGAAGTTACCAAAGAAATGGGACTTGACCTTGACATAACGGCGAAAGAGGGCAAAGACGTCCTTTACATTGATATTCAGGGAAAGGATTCCGGAACGATTATCGGCAAGAGAGGGCAGACGCTGGACGCGATTCAGTATTTGACCAGCCTTGTTGTGAACAAAGAGCAAAACGCATATACAAGAGTGGTTGTAGATGCGGAAAATTACAGAGCAAAGCGAGAAAAAACCCTCGAATTGCTTGCGGTCAGACTGGCGAACAAGGTTGCAAGAACCAAAAAGAGCGTCAGACTGGAGCCGATGAATCCTTACGAAAGAAAGGTTATTCATGCAACTCTTCAAAACCATCCTCAGGTTACCACCAGAAGCGAGGGTCAAGATCCATACAGAAGGGTTATAATTGAATTGAAGTAGTTTTTAGCCCGTTTTTAAACGGGCTTACTTTTTTAGAAGTCCGGCGGCAGATGGAGAGATGAAGGAAGAGATGAGAACTTGCCGGAGGAAAGCAGAGAATATGGAAGATACGATAGCTGCCATTGCCACCGCTCTCGGTGAGGGAGGAATCGGCATTGTGCGAATAAGCGGCGAAGAGTCCCGGGAGATTCTTGAAAAGATTTTTACCGGGGTAAAAAAGGAATATATAAAAAACGGCGATCTTTTGCCTGCCGCGGAAAACCAAAAGGTCGGAAGCCCTGTGGCGCCGCGCATGATGCACTACGGCTTTATCAGGGACAATTTCAGCGGCGATTTGATCGACGAGGTTATGGCGGTCTATTTCAAGGCGCCCTATTCTTACACGGCTGAGGACGTTGTGGAAATTCAGTGCCACGGCAGCTTGGTTTCTCTCCGAAAGATTTTATCGCTGGTGCTCAAAAACGGCGCCCGTCTTGCAGAACCCGGAGAGTTTACAAAGCGGGCTTTTCTGAACGGCAGGCTGGATTTATCTCAAGCAGAAGCGGTAATCGATTTGATTCGGGCGAAGTCGGACAAGTCCTTTGATATCGCCTTGCAGCAGCTGGAGGGGGCATTTTCGGAAAAAATTCGCCAAATCCGCGGGCAGCTCATGGACAGTCTGGTGAACATAACCGTAAATATCGACTATCCCGACGAGGACATCGAGGAGCTTACCTTTGAAAATCTTGTTCGGGATTTGACGGCGGTACGGTGTAAAATCCAAGAAATGCTGAGAACTTCGGACACGGGACGAATCATCACCGAGGGACTGAAGGTTTCCATTATCGGGAAGCCGAATGTGGGAAAATCGTCGCTGATGAACGCTCTGCTCAAAGAAACGAGGGCGATCGTTACCGAGATTCCGGGCACCACAAGGGATACCATAGAAGAAATGCTGACGATTCGAGGAATTCCGGTAAAGCTGACGGACACCGCAGGAATCAGAGAAACCGAGGATATCATAGAAAAAATCGGAATCGAAAAAAGTAAGGAAGCCTTTAATACTGCGGATTTGATCATTTTTATGGCTGACGGAAGCCGGCCTCTTGAGGAAGAAGATTTTTCGATAATCCGTAAAATCGGTGAGAAAAAGGCGATCGTAATTTTGAATAAAATCGACTTGCCACAGGCTTTTGCGGTCAGCGAGATAAGGAAATGTTTGCCGGAAGCTTCCGTAATCGAAGCCTCCATGGCGGAGGGACAGGGAATCGAGGAGATTGAGAATCTTATCGAAAACCTTGTTTACGGCGGACAGGTAAAGCAAGGGGACAGTATGCTGGTTACAAACGCCCGGCATAAGAATCTCCTGGAAGAAGCGGAAACCGCCCTTGGGGACGCCATCGAAATGGCAAAAGCCTGTCAGCCGCTGGAATTACTTGAAATCGACGCAAGCAGAGCCTATGAATGCCTCGGGGCGATTATCGGCGAAGCGGTGGAAGAGGACATCATAAATGAAGTTTTCGCAAGATTCTGTTTAGGAAAATAAAAGAAAGACGACATACTATGGAAAGAAATTTAATGGGCGAATATGACGTTATCGTCGTAGGCGCAGGACACGCGGGCTGCGAGGCGGCTTTGGCGGCGGCAAGAATGGGAATGAAGACCCTCATGTTTTCAATCAATCTGGAAGCGGTGGCGATGATGCCTTGCAATCCCTCCATCGGAGGAACGGGCAAGGGGCATCTGGTGCGGGAAATCGACGCGCTTGGGGGTGAAATGGGAATCAATATTGACAAGACATTCATTCAGAGCAAGATGCTGAACACCGCAAAGGGACCTGCGGTTCATTCCCTGCGCGCCCAGGCGGATAAGAATAAATATCACCTTGAAATGAAAAAGACCATCGAAAGGGAACCGAACCTGGATATGAAGCAGGGGGAGGTTACGGATTTGATCGTTGAAAATGGAAAAGTATGCGGGGTCGAAACGAAAACCCACAGTTACTATACCGCAAAAGCCGTGGTGCTTGCCACGGGGACTTTCCTGCGGGGAAAAATTTTCATCGGGGACAGCGCTTTTTCAAGCGGTCCCAACGGGCTTGCCCCTGCCAACGAACTGGCGGAGAACCTGAAAAAACACGGAATGAAGCTTCGCAGATTTAAAACCGGAACCCCCGCAAGATGTCTTGGCTCAAGTCTGGACTACGAGAAGATGATACCCCAATACGGCGATGCGCGGACGGTGCCTTTTTCCTTTATGAATGATGAAATCGGCGAGAACAAGGCGCTGTGCTGGCTTACTTATACAAATGAAGAAACCCATCGGATTATCCGGGCAAACTTTCATCGCTCGGCGCTTTTCGGCGGGCAAATCGAAGGAATCGGACCGAGATACTGCCCGTCTATCGAGGATAAGGTAAATCGGTTTGCGGATAAGCAGAGACATCAGACCTTTATCGAGCCGGAGGGACTGGATACGGACGAAATGTATATACAGGGAATGTCCTCCAGCCTTCCGGAAGACGTGCAATACGCCTTCTACAAAACCATACCGGGGCTGGAAAATATCAGAATCGTGAGACCGGCGTACGCCATCGAATACGACTGCATCAATCCCCAGGATCTGAAACTGAATCTGGAATATCGCGGAATCGAAAATCTGTTTTGCGCGGGGCAGTTTAACGGAAGCTCCGGATACGAGGAAGCCGCGGCACAGGGGCTTATGGCAGGAATTAACGCAGCACTTAAAATTTCCCAAAAAGAACCGTTTATCCTCGGAAGAAACGAGGCTTATATTGGCGTTCTCATCGACGATTT
>CAVHEY010000001.1:0-9250 GCA_963635155.1 Bacteroides stercoris | reverse complement strand
AATGAGCCTTACAGAATTATGACCAGCAGAGCCGAATATAGGCTGCTTCTGAGGCAAGACAACGCAGACCTGCGGCTCACAGAGAAATCTTACAGCATAGGATTGGCAACCAAGGAAAGATATAACAGATTTCTCCAAACGAAAGAAAATGTGCAGAGGGAAATGCTTCGATTACAGGAAAAAACCGTTTCCCCTGCGGAAGTTAACGAATTTTTGGAAAAGCACGGAAGCGCTCCGGTTTCGGGAAGAGTTTCTCTGGCGGAGCTTCTGAAGCGTCCGCAGATAAGCTACGAGAGCCTTGAAGAAATTGACGGTGACGACAGATCGAAACTTTCCTATCATGAGATAACGCAGCTGGAAGTGCAGTTAAAATATGAGGGCTACATACAGAAACAGCTCCGCCAGGTAGAAAGATACAAGAGGCTGGAAAACCGCAAGCTGGACGAAAATTTGAACTATGAGGATATCGAAGGGCTTCGAATCGAGGCGATTCAAAAGCTTTCACAGATTCGTCCAAGGTCTCTGGGACAAGCATCGCGAATTTCCGGCGTTTCCCCGGCGGACATCAACGTGATTATGGTATATTTGGAAAAGAAAAGGAGAAGCAGGCAGTGATTGATTTAAAAGAAGCAATCATGGAAATGGGTCTTGCATGCAGCGACCTGCAAGCCGGACAGTTCGAAGCCTATATGCGCGGGGTGCTCGAATGGAACGAGAAGGTAAACCTCACCCGTATTACGGAGCCGGAGGAATTTGTCGTGAAGCATTTTCTGGATTCCCTTGTCTGTTGCAATCGCCGGGAATTCCGGCAGGCGGAACAAATCATTGACGTGGGAACCGGCGCGGGATTTCCGGGGGTTCCCCTTGCAATCCTTGCCCCCGAGAAAAAATTTGTACTCATGGATTCTCTTGCAAAGCGGCTGAGGATCATAGACGAGCTTTGCGCCGAAGCGGGGATTTCAAACGTGGAGACGGTTCACGCCCGGGCGGAGGAGCTTGCCAGAAACAAAAATCACAGAGAAAGGTACGACCTTTGCGTGTCCAGAGCCGTGGCGAATATGGCTGTTTTGTCGGAATACTGCCTTCCCTTTATTAAAGTGGGCGGAGCCTTTATGGCGTACAAGGGTCCGGAGGCAGAGACCGAGGCGGCGGAGGCAGAAAACGCCATAAGACTGCTGGGAGGAAGCTTACAGGAAATCTTCGATGCAAGCCTCGAAAAATATCAGATTTCCCACAGGATTATTTTCATAAAAAAAGTTAAAAACACGGTGTCGAAATTTCCGAGAAAAGCCGGCACGCCGACGAAAGAACCCTTATTGTGATGACGATTGGGGTTTTTTGTTTATAAATAATTTACACGAAAAGGGCAGGAAATGTTATTATTTCCCCATAGGGATTGTGATGAATACAAAGGAGGAAAAGAATGAAAGTTGTGCAAATTCCCGTGGAGATGATAATTCCGAATCCTGCGCAGCCGAGAAAAATCTTTACGGAAGAAGAACTGGAAGAGTTAACCAATTCAATCAAAGAGTACGGCGTGCTTCAGCCGCTATTGGTAAAGAGAGGTGAAGGAAAGAAATTTATACTGATTGCGGGCGAAAGAAGGTTGAAGGCGTCGAAACTCGCAGGACTTCAGCGGGTGCCGGTTATCATAAAAAACCTTGACGAGCCGGAAGCTGCGCTGATCGCCCTGGTAGAAAACGTACAGAGAGAGGATCTTAACTTTCTGGAAGAAGCCAGAGCCTATCGAAAACTCATGGAGGATTTCAATCTTACGCAAGGGGAGATCGCCAGGCGCGTCAGCAAGCAGCAATCCACCATCTCAAATAAGATTCGGATATTGGCGCTTCCCGAAGAACTGCAAGAGATGCTCATGGAAAGCAAACTTACCGAAAGGCACGCCAGAGCCCTGTTGAAGCTCAGCGACGAAAATGACAGGAAGAAGGTACTAAAGAGGGTAATCGACAACAATCTGAACGTAAAACAAACCGAAAAATTGATTGACGACCTTTTGGCAGGGAAAGAAAAAGCCTATCGCAAGAAAAATAAAATCAATTACATAAGCTACAAAATATATCTAAACACAATCAGAAAGGCGTTTAATCAGGTCAAAAACGTTGAAAAGAACGCAAAGTTTATCGAAAATGATACGGGCGAATTCCTGGAAGTGAAGATTCTTATTCCAAAAAACAACGGATGTTTCACGTGAAACATCCAATTTTTTTATGATTTAAGGTGGTAAATATTCGCGGAGTAGTGTATAATATAGTTGAAACAAGTGTGAAAATTTTTAGCATCGCAAGGAGGAACTATTTTGGGTAAAGCAATAGCGATATTTAATCAAAAGGGTGGCGTAGGAAAAACAACAACCAATATTAACCTTGCCGCTTGTTTGGCAATCAGGGGAAAGAAAGTGCTGATTCTGGATATTGACCCCCAGGGGAATACAACCAGCGGAATCGGTGTGACAAAGAAAAATCTGAAGAACACCATTTACAATATTTTAATCGACAAGGATTATGACCCGAGAAAAGCGATTATAAAGACAAGCGTGGAAAATCTGGACTTGATACCCGCCAGCGTTGATTTGGCAGGCGCCGAAGTGGAGCTGGTGAGCATGGAGGGCAGGGAAAGCGCATTAAAAGAGGGTCTGGATAAGATCAAAGACGGGTACGACTATATCTTTATCGATTGCCCGCCGTCGCTGGGGCTGCTTACGATTAACTCCCTTGCAGCGGTTGACAGCGTCCTTGTGCCGATTCAGTGTGAGTTTTATGCGCTGGAAGGCGTAAGCCAGCTGGTAAGCACAATCGAACTGGTAAAGAAAAGCCTCAACCCGAAACTTGAAATTCAGGGAGTCATTCTGAGTATGTTTGACGGAAGAACGAATTTGTCCATTCAGGTGGTACAGGAAGTGAAGAGCTACTTCGGGAACAAAGTCTATTCCACGGTTATTCCGAGAAACGTAAGGCTTGCGGAGGCGCCGAGTTACGGGCTTCCGATAACGGAATACGACCCGAAATCCAGAGGCGCAGAAGCGTATGGAGATTTCGCAGATGAATTTTTAGAGCTGGAGGAAGAGTAATGGCGACACCGAAAAAAGGAGGACTGGGAAAAGGGCTGGGGGCCTTGATTGCAGAAGCCGTTCCTGTTGAAAGTGTTGCGGTGGTCAAAGAAGAAGCCTCCGGACACGAAGGCTCTGGGGACTCGGTGCGGTATATAAAGACCTTTGACATTATGCCGAATGAAAACCAGCCCAGAAAAACCTTTGACGAAGAGAAGATTCAGGATTTGGCAAACTCCATTTTGCAGCATGGCGTTATTCAGCCGATTGTTCTGAGGAAAAAGGACAAGGGCTATGAGATCGTGGCAGGGGAGAGGCGATGGAGAGCCGCAATAAAAGCGGGGCTTTCCGAGGTTCCATGCCTTGTAAGAGAACTTGACGACGAGCAGAATATGCTCATCGCAATCATAGAGAATATGCAGCGGGAAGACCTTAACCCGATCGAAGAAGCCGAGGGCTTAAACCGAATGGCGGTTGTATACGGCATGAAGCAGGAGGAGATATCTAGAAGCGTGGGAAAGAGCAGACCGTATATCACAAATTCCCTGCGGCTCCTGAAACTTCCGGATTATGTGAGGGAGATGATTTCCTCCGGAGCAATTTCGGCAGCCCACGGGCGAACCGTTGTAACCATCGAAAACGAAGACGCAAGACGCGCTCTTTGCGACAAAATCGTAAAAGAGGGGCTTTCCGTGAGAGAAACGGAGAAGCTGGCGGCAGAAATCGGAAAGCCTAAGAAGCGACCGGCAAAAAAGGTGAAAAACCCCAATGTCAGCAGAGTCGAGACGGAGCTGAAAGACATACTGGGAACCAAGATCAACATAAACCAGAAAGGTTCAAAGGGCAGAATTGAAATAGAGTATTACAGCGCAGATGAGCTGGAAAGAATCATAGAACTGCTAAAAACACTGGGATAACAAAAATGTTTCACATGAAACGAAAGGCAAAAAGCAAGAGAAAAGACGATTCAACGCGAACCGTCTTTTTTATTTTGATCTATGAAGCCGAAGAAGGCAAAGAACCCGAAGAAGACCGGGTAAGCTGTGGCAGACAGGGGTCAATCTTGCCGGGTCAAGGTTTCAAGACCACCGCGAATGATGTTTTCCACAACCGTGGGAAGCTCCGCAAGCTCAGCCCGGGACATATCCTTGGTTTCGATGGGCTTGTGAACCATGAAGTCGATATGGCAGCCCTTTGTTACCGCGCCTCGCTCTTCATAGGTGCGATAGCCGCCGTTAAGGGTAACAGGGACAATCGGGACTTTCGCTTTAGTGGCGAGTTTGAAGCTTCCGTGCTTAAATTCCGCCATCTTTGAGGAACGGCTGCGGGTTCCCTCCGGAAAGATGACCAGAGAGAATCCCTGTTTCAGGTACTCCACGCCCTCGTTAATGGTTTTCAGCGAAGCCCTTGCGTCTCCCCGCTGGATAAAGATACCGCGAATACGGGCAACCCATTTTCCAAAAACTGGGATTTTAGCCAAATTGTCTTTTGCGATGAAGGCAACCTGATGGTTTTTTATATTATACAGGAAGCTGAGGATATCCGCGTAGGACTGGTGGTTGGCGATAAACACAACGGGACCGGACTTGGGCAGATTTTCGGGATTGATCACAGTGAAATCCACTTGGAACTTGTCCACGATGTGGGAGGACCAGATTTGACAGGCTTTGAGAATTTCCGCCTGCTCGGTCTTAACGTCTCCGATTTCTCTGGCATGTTCAATGGCTCTGCGGTTTTCTTTCAGCCTGTTCATGCCCCCTGCAATGGTGAGAATTCCGTATATATTATCAAAAAGTTTCAAAAAAACACCTCCGTTTTTAAAAGTTTCATAAACTCTTAGATATTATAGCACATTACGGTTGTTTTTTTCTACCCAAAAAGTGTATAATGTGGGGGACTCGAAATGGGGACTCTGTTGGTGCAGTTGGAATCCCTGCGAGTGAAACGTGGAAAACTTGAAAGGTGATATAAATGGACGAAAACAGAAACAAACAAAAGAAAATACTTATCATAGTTGCGGTGATACTTTTACTGGCTGCGGCGGGATTTATTACCTATGAAGTGGCTGCCGTTTACGATACGCAGCCTCTTCCCCTTGACAAGGCGGTGCAGGATTTTTTCTTTAGTCTGCGAGGGCCTGCGCAAAACGCGGTGATCAGCACGATTACCCACTTGTCGGATACGGCGACGATTATCGCGTTCTGCATAATCCTTTTGCTTCTGCCGAACCGAAAGACCTACGGGCTGCCGGTTTCTCTGGCGTGTCTGGGCGGGGTGGCGATTTATAAACCCTTGAAACATTTCGTGCTTCGGCAAAGACCGGACGTATCGCTGCACCTTGTGACGCAGGGGGGATATTCCTTCCCAAGCGGTCACTCGGTTACCTCGGTGGTATTTTACGGGCTGATGCTCTACCTTATCCAAAAGAACTGCAAAAACGAAACGCTAAGGAATATCCTTAGCGTGATCTGCGGATTTCTTGCCCTAATCATCGGTCCCAGCAGAATTTATGTCGGCGTGCATTGGCCAACCGACGTGCTGGCAGGCTGGTGCATAGGCGGGGCGATCCTTATCCTTGCCATAACGCTCGTCAATAAATATGCGAAAACGCCAAATCGTTAATTAGCGATTTGGCGGCTAGGCTTGTATTTACAGCAGGACAGCTCCCGGATTGCGGTCGAAGTAAATGCTCTTGTTGCTTGCGCTCAGAGGAATGGCGTAGCAAATTTTCACCTTGTCTCCAAGGAGTCCGAGGGCTACGGCGGCTCTTCCCGCAGAGTACATCACGCGATTGTCGATGCGATGATCCGCGGCAAGGGAGACGGCGGAGCCTACTGCGATGCCAAGGTCGGAAACAACGAAGGCGCAGGGACTTCCGTGTTTTTTTGTCTCGCCGCAGTTTGCAAATCCGCACATACTGCAATTTTTCAGACCGTGATAAGTGGTGTAACATCCGATGAGAACCACGCAGGTGCTTTTGTCCAGATTTCCCGCGTCTCGCACCATGAATGCCTCATCATATTCTTTGCCAAGCTCGTAGAGCTTATCTCTGAGCCTGTCCTTCTCTTCACCGGATACGATGGCGGTGATAATCGTATCATGACCGCTTGCCTTGGGAGCAGTCTTTGCAGCCGCAGCCATCAAATCGGCAACGGCAAATATCGCGTCCTTTTCCGCGTCAAACATGGTTTTTAACATAGTTGCACGTCCTTTCTTGATTTTCTCTGATTATTATTGTATCATAAAAAGATATGAAAGGAAAAGTAAGATGGACAAAAATATTAGAAAATACTACACAAGCGCCATGGACTGCTGGAAGGGCAGAGTGGACAGCGATACGGATTACGACGCATTCAGGTGGCACCAGTGGGTGCAGCCGCTGGATTTACAGGAGGAGCTGAAACCCTTTGAGGGCAGGCTTGGCTTCGCCTTTATCGGATTTTGCAGCGAGCAGGGGGTAAAGCGCAACAAGGGCAGGGTCGGAACGGCTCTGGCACCGGATTTTATAAGAGGGCAGATGTCAAATTTGCCTTGCGCCTTTTCTCAGGAAGTCAAACTCTTCGACGCGGGAAATATCCTTTGCGAGGATCTTTCCATGGAAAACGGGCAGCTGGCTTTGGGTCATGCGGTGGAAAAGCTCCTGAAGCTGAACTATTTTCCCATCGTTTTGGGAGGAGGTCACGAAACCACCTTCGGACATTTCCTCGGGGAATATCATAACCTGAGAAATAGCGGCAATGTTACCAATGAAAATAGGGACGAGGCAAAAGCAAAGCTGGGGATCGTGAATTTTGATGCCCATTTTGACCTGCGCCCTTACAATAATGGAAGTTCCTCCGGCTCCATGTTCCGGCAGATCGCGGACATTTGCCACGAGGACGGCGAAAAATACCGGTATTTGCCACTGGGAATCCAGCAGCACAGCAATACGGTGCAGCTTTTTAAGGTTGCAAAGGCGCTGGGGGTGGACTACATACTGGCAAAGGAATTTCAGACCGCAGGCTACGCGGGGATTCTGGAAAAGGTGGATATGTTCATGGGAGACTGTGAGAACGCCTATATAACCATTTGCACCGATGTGTTTTCCTCGGCATTTGCGCCGGGCGTAAGCGCCACCCAGTCTTTGGGGCTTGACCCGGAAATCGTGCTTCCTGTCATCAAGCACATTTTGCGGACCCGAAAGGTAAAGGGCTTTGACATCTGCGAAATTTCGCCCCGGTTCGACCAGGACAATACCACGGCAAACCTTGGCGCGGTGCTGATCTTTTCGGTGGTAAGCACCCTGTGCAAGATGGACGGACTGGATATTGATTTGGACGACACAAGCTGGATTTAGCGGAAGGGGAGGCAGGCAAAATGGAAAAGGAGAAAAAAGAACCGATTCTGGTGATCATGGCTGCGGGAATGGGCAGCCGTTTCGGAGGACTGAAACAGATCGAGCCGGTAAGCGATCAGGGGGAAATCATCTTGGATTTTTCCCTCTACGATGCCTATCTGGCAGGCTTTCGGAAGGCGATTTTTGTGATAAAAAAGGAAAACGAGCAGGATTTTCGCAGGCTTATCGATAAGGGTGCCGGAAAATATATGCGGACGGAGTATGCCTTTCAGGAGCTTACGGATTTGCCGGAGGGCTACCGGGTACCGGAGGGGCGGGAAAAGCCATGGGGCACCGCCCACGCGGTGCTTGCGGCAAGACATCTCGCGGAGGGTCCCATTGCGGTTATCAACGCCGACGATTATTACGGACCGGGGGCGTTTCAGACCATTTACGATTTTCTCGAAACCGCCCAAGACGGGGAAAAATATTCCTATTGCATGGTGGGCTACGACATCGAGAATACGCTGACGGAAAACGGCTTCGTTTCCAGAGGCGTGTGCGAAGTCACCGAGGACGGAAAGCTGGCGGCAATAACCGAGCGCACGAAAATTCAGTGGAAAGAGGACGAAATCGTATACACCGAGGACGACGGAAAAACGTGGGAAAAACTGCCGAGAGGAACCACCGTATCCATGAATTTCTGGGGATTTACACCCTCCATGCTGAAAGAAATGGAAAGAGGATTTCCGGCGGCGCTGGATAAAATCCTTGCAGAAAACCCGATGAAAGGGGAATATTTCCTGCCGGGAGTGGTTGACAGGCTGCTTCGGGAGGGAAAAGCTCAGGTAAAGGTGCTGAAATCAAGAGACCGCTGGTACGGCGTAACCTATAAGGAAGACAAGGAAAGCGTTGTAAGCGCCTTGCAGTCCATGAAGGACAAGGGAGAATATCCTGATAAACTTTGGAAATAGAGAGGGCATAATTTTAAATGGGGACGGAAAAAACAAAGCGCAGAGATTATGCGTTTATCATCGCCTGCTATTTTATATGGGGGTTTCAACCGCTGTATTTCAGGCTGAATACGGATATCGACGGGCTTTTCCTTTTGATGAGCCGCATCATTTGGGGCTGTATCTGGGTGACGGCGCTGGTTTTGATCCGGGGCAGGGGAAAGGAGATTATCGAAACCTTTCGGGACAGAGATTTGATGCTGAAACATCTCGTTCCGGGGGCGTTTTTCAATTTTCTGGACCTTGCGATCTATCTGTTTGCGGTAACAAGCGGACATATTCTGGCAACGGCGCTGGGATATTATCTCGGACCGCTGGTGGTCTGCGCCCTGGGGGTAGTCGCCTTTAAGGAAAAGCTGAGTTGGCAGCTCATAGCGGCGGGGGCGATGATTTTGGCAGGCATCATGCTTTCGGGCTGCGGCTTTGGAAACGCGCCTATCGTATCGATTTCCCTGATGTTTTGCTTTTCCATCTACGCGGCATTCATGAAAGGCGTGCAAAAGGACGCGGTGGTCTGCACGGCGGTGCATCTGATGCTGGTTACGCCGGTGGCGCTGATTACGATTCTTCTGTTTCGTATGGGAGAAAATGGTCTCGCCTCGGTGGATTTTTCTACGCAACTCTTTCTCATGGGGGCGGGGGCGGTCATGTCCCTTCCGATTATGCTTTACGCCAGCTGCGTAAAGCGGCTCCCTATGACGGTCATGGGATTTTTGCAATACCTGTCGCCTACCTTCGGGCTGCTGTGCAGCTTTCTGACGGGGGAGGACATCGGCAAAAACGAATATCTGCTGCTGGCGTTTATCTGGACGGGGGTGCTGTTTTACAGCCTTACCACCGTGATTCGCGAGAAAAAAG